>PWOG01000300.1 GCA_003557565.1 Desulfobulbaceae bacterium | reverse complement strand
GAGCAGCGGCCGGAGCTCGATGAGGATCTGGCCGGGGCCTGGCGTTTTCTGGGCAAGGTCCAGGAAATTCTGCTGGCCGATGACCTGCTGGTCATTATCTATCGCCATCGCCGGGCCACATGCAGGATCTTTGCCATCAGCGAGGACGACGATCAACTGATCCCCATTTCGGTCAGCGATTTTCTGGCCTTGAAAGAACGCCTGCTCAGGCCCGGGCTGCCGCCGCAGCAACGCACCCTGGCCGTCAACCTGGCCCCTTTTTACGATTATGGCCCCGCCCTCAAGGATCCCCATACCATCGGTCAGGGCATCAAGTTTCTCAATCGGCACATGGCCGGCAGCCTGTCCAGCAATCCCGAGAAGTGGAACATCTCCCTTTACGGCTTTCTCAAGCTGCATCAGCTCCTGGGCTCGCAACTGCTGCTTGACGGCAATAAGGTGCGCAGTCCCGGGGAGCTGGAAGAGGCCCTGACCGTGGCCCTGGACTTCCTGGAACGCTGCCGTTACCCCGACGATCTTGACAAGATCAGACAGCGCCTGCGCAAAATCGGGCTTCTTGACGGCTGGGGCAGCACCCACACCCGGATCCTGGAAACTCTGCACATGCTCCAGGATATCCTGGAGCAGCCCGACGGGGCCAACCTCGAGGAGTTTCTCTCCCGCATTCCCATGGTTTCCAGCGTGGCGCTGATCAGCCCCCATGGCTGGTTCGGCCAGGAGAACGTGCTGGGCCGGCCGGACACCGGCGGCCAGGTGGTCTACATCCTGGATCAGGCCAAGGCCCTGGAGGATTTCCTGCAGCAGGACCTGCGGGACGCGGGGCTGGAGATCACCCCCAAAATCCTGATCATCACCCGTCTGATTCCGGAAAACGAGGGCACCACTTCCGACCAGCGGCTGGAGAAGGTGTATGACACCGACAATGTCTGGATTCTGAGGGTCCCTTTCCGTTATCCCGACAACAGTGTCGTGCCCCACTGGCTGTCGCGCTTTAAGATCTGGCCTTATCTCGATCAGTTCGCGGTGGATGCCGAGGAGGAAATCCGCCGGGAGCTGGGCGGCCGGCCCGATCTGTTGGTGGGCAACTACTCCGATGGCAACCTGGTGGCCACCAGGCTTTCCCGGAACATGGGGGTTATCCAGTGCAATATCGCCCATGCCCTGGAAAAATCGAAATACCTGTTCAGCGATCTGTACTGGGACCAGTTCGAGCCGGACTACAACTTTTCCATTCAGTTCATGGCCGACCTGCTGGCCATGAACCAGGCTAATTTCATCATCACCAGCACCTCCCAGGAGATTATCGGCACCGAAAACAGTATCGGCCAGTACGAGTCCTACCAGTTCTACACCATGCCGGGCCTGCTCAACGTGATCAGCGGCATCAACCTCTTTCACCCCCGCTTCAACGTGATCCCGCCGGGGGTCAGCCAGGAGACCTATTTTCCCTATAACCGGAAAAGGGGACGCAAAATCAAGATGCGCCGGGCGGTCGGGCGGATGCTCTTTGAACAGGAGGACTCAAATTGCCTGGGGCGGCTGGAGGAACCCGACTTGCCGCCGCTGTTCACCATCGCCCGGCTGGACCGGATAAAAAACCTGACCGGCCTGGTGGAGGCCTATGGCCGGGACGAGGAGCTGCGGCGGCGGACCAACCTGATCATGGTGGCCAGCGTGGTCAACCCGGAGATGTCCGCAGACGCCGAGGAGGCGGCGGAGATCCGCAAGATGCACGGGATTATTGAGCAATACGGCCTGCAGGGCCGGGTGCGCTGGATCGGCAAGTTCCTGGGCAAGGCAGAGACCGGCGAGGCTTACCGGATCATCGCCGACCGGCGCGGGGTCTTTGTCCAGCCGGCGCTTTTCGAGGCCTTCGGGCTGACCATCCTGGAGGCCATGCATTCGGGCCTGCCGGTATTTGCCACCGAGTTCGGCGGGCCGCAGGAGATCATCGAGCACGAAAAATCCGGGTTTTTGATCAACCCCACCGACGGGGCGGGGATGACCGGCCGGTTGGCGGAGTTTTTCCGCCGCTGCGACGAAGATCCCCGCTACTGGCTGGGTTTTTCGCAAAGGGGCCTGGAGCGGGCCCGGGAGCGTTTCACCTGGCAGCGTCACTGCCGTGAACTTACCCGGCTGACCAAGGTCTACGGCTTCTGGCGTTATTCCACTTCCCAGCAGGCCAAAATGCGGCTCAACCAGTACAGCGAGGCGCTTTACCATCTTTTCTACAAGGAAAGGGCGGAAAGAATCAGATAAACAGGGGGCGGTAGCGATGATTGTCGCCATCGGCGAAGTGGTGTGGGATATCTTCCCGGACGGTGAGGTGCTGGGCGGGGCGCCGATTAACGTGGCCTACCACCTGGCGGCCCTGGGGCTGCCGGTGCGGGTGGTTACCCGGGTAGGCCGTGATGCCCTGGGAGAGGCCACCCTGGCCAGACTGGCCGAACTGGGGTTGCCGCTTGAGGGAGTGCAGCGCGACGGTCAGCTGCCCACCGGCAAGGTCATGGTCAGCTTTGGGCCGGACCGCGAGCCCAGCTACGAGATCGTGGCCCCGGCAGCCTGGGACAATATAGATGACCAGCAGGCCCTGGCGGCGGCCAGGGGCGAAGGGCCGGAGCCCGGGGCCGCCGCCGGCGCCGGGGAAACGGCTTCGGGGGCGGAGTTTTCCCTGGTCTTCGGTACCCTGGCCCAGCGCGATCCCCGTTCCCGCCGGGCCATCCGCCGCCTGGCCGCCGCCGCGTCCGGCCGCTACCTGGATGTCAATCTGCGGCCGCCCTTCACCACCCGGCAACTGGTGCTGGAATCGCTGGAATATGCCGACCTGGTCAAGGTCAACGGCGAGGAGTTGGTCCAACTCGGCCTCTGGCTGGATCTGCCCACCGCTGCCGGGGCAGGGGCCGAGCAGGAGGCGGGAAATGAGCCGCCCTTTATCGACCCGGCCCGGGAGCAGATTGCCACCGCCATCCGGGACCGCTACGGCTTGACCGCCCTGGTGGTCACCGAAGGGCCGGCGGGATCCTGGGCGCGGACCCCGGAAG
>PWOG01000169.1 GCA_003557565.1 Desulfobulbaceae bacterium | reverse complement strand
TTTTGATGGTTTTGGACCAGCGAAGATAATCGGCGGCCCGCTCGTATTCCCCGAGGAGTTCGAGAATATGGCCGAAGTAGATGTTCGCGCGGTACCAAAGGATTTCGTCGTAAAGCACGTTGTAGCTGCGCCCGAAGAGATCCGTCCAGTCGCCCGCCTCGGGAATTTCCAAAAGGCGGCCGTTGGGACAGTCGTGGATCACGGTGAGGGCGTTGATGCCGGCGTTGACCAGCAGTTTGCGCCAGAGATCCCGGTGAATGTCATCGCTCAGGGTGCACGCCAGTCCCGCCCGGTTGAAGAGGGAGACGATTTGGATCAGCGGGTCGGATTCGGCAAGGTTGGATTTGGGGGCCTCGACGTAGCCCAGCCGGGTCAGGCCGCGGCCGCCCGCCCGCACCCGGCCGGGGGCCAGCAGGGTGGCACCCTCGGTGCTGATGCCCAGGGCCGGGAGGCAATGGCCGGTCAGCCGGCGCATTGATTCCAGGTGGCCGATGCCGTTGGGCAGGGCCACCACCAGAGTGGCAGGTCGTAAATGGGGGATGATGGCGTCCAGGACGCTCTCCAGAGCGAAGGACTTGACACAGAGCAGCACCGCCCCCGCCTCGGTTACGGTGGCGGGAGCGGTGCTGACGGGAATTGACAGGGGCGGGGAGGGAGCCGGCGCCGAACAAGCCGCCGAGGGCAGTTCTTCAATGATGATACCCTGGCGGTTTAAAACCTCGGCCCGGTCCGGGTCATGGTCGAGCAGGCGCACCCGGCGACCGCCCGCCCGATGCAGGCGGGCCGCCAGCAGACAGCCCAGGGCGCCGGGCCCGACCACGGTGATGTTCATTTATTCGATAATCTGGGTATCTTCCACGATTACCTGGTAGGTGTAGCCGGCGCCAAAATCCTTGTTGGCGGCCAGGGTGCCTTCCAAGGTGACGGTGTCGCCGACCTCGACGTTTTCCTGGGAGGTGGCCACCAGGTTGTGGGTGCGGTCGGCTTCAGAGCCGCTGCCGTCCTGCAGATGGATAAAGTTGCGGTCCATGATGGCCGGGGAGAACTTCACCACCTGGGCCTTGATCCTGACGGTCTGGCCGTCCAGGGCCTCGCCCTGCTCATACAGCTCGCCCACGGTGTAGGCGTTGTCGCCGTCGGCTTTCTCCACCTCGAGTTCGGCGAAGGGGACCACGGCCTTTTCACTGCCCATGGGAACATCCTCTTCCAGGCCGGCGTGGGCCTCTTCCATGGCCTGGGTGAAGCTGCTGCTGTCGGCTGCCGGTTCGGCGGGCGGTTCCGGTTGCTGGCTGTCGCAGGCAGCCAGGAAGAAGGCCAGACTCAGGGCGGCGGTCAAACAGGCGTTACGGGTTGAGATAATTTTCATGATTTGTTCCTTACTGTGGGGTTTGATGATTTAAGCAAAGGTCCGCCAAACGGACCCGTGATCCAGGCTGCTTGCATATTAAAAGCCGATTTGTTTCAAGGGCTACCTTATCGAAAAAACAGGTTTTGTCAACTGTGAAGAGGGTTGGGTTGCCGGCCTCTGGTGCAATTAAAGCCCGTCGGCATAAAACAGGGGCACCCCGGGTAAATCAGCAGCCTTACCGGACCCGCCGGGGCAGGCCCACGGCGGGGCTGCTGGTTTACGCCGCCTCTTGGGGTCAGGCCAGGGGAACAAAGCTGAAGGAGAGCTTCTTGCCCTTCATGCCCACCTTGGCCTCGCCGCCTTTGCGCAGCTGACCAAAGAGGATCTCCTCGGTGAGGGTGTCGCCGATTTCTCCCAGGATCAGCCGGCGCAGGGGACGGGCTCCGTATTCGGGGTCGTAGCCCCGTTGGGCCAGCCAGGTGCGCGCCGCCGGGGTGAGATTGATGGTCACCTTCTTCTCGGCCAGCTGCTGCTGTAACTCCAAGACCATCTTGTCGACGATTTGTTCCATCAAAGAAGTGTCCAAGGAGCTGAAGGTGATGATGCTGTCCAGCCGGTTGCGGAACTCCGGGGCGAACAGGTTCTTCAGGGCCTTGCCGTCGCGTCCCTGGCTGTCGCCGGTGAAGCCGATGGGCCGTTCGGCCAGTTCCCGGGCCCCGGCATTGGTGGTCATGATCAGGGTGACATTCCGGAAATCGGCCTTGCGCCCGGAATTGTCGGTGAGCGAGGCATGATCCATGACCTGTAGCAGGATGCCGAAAATATCGGGATGGGCCTTTTCCAGCTCGTCAAACAGCAGCACACTGTGCGGATGCTTGCGGATCGCTTCGGTTAGCAGGCCGCCCTGTTCAAATCCCACATAGCCGGGAGGCGAGCCAATTAGGCGGGACACCGCGTGTTTCTCCATGTACTCGCTCATGTCGAAGCGCTCGAAATGGATGGAGAGATTGGCGGCCAGCTGTCGGGCCAGTTCGGTTTTGCCCACCCCGGTGGGGCCGGCAAAAAGGAAGGCGCCGGTGGGGCCTTCAGGTCGCTTGAGCCCGGCCCGGGAGCGCTTCACCGCCGCAGTCAGGGCGGCGATGGCCTGGTCCTGGCCGAAGATCTGGCTCTTGAGCATGGTGTCGAGCAGGCGCAGATGCTCGATATCGGCGCTGGAGGCGCTTTTGGCCGGCATCCGGGCCAGCCGGGAGACGACCTCCTCCACGTCACGGACCGTGACGCTGCGGCGCTTTTTCCCGGTCCGGCGCATCCTGAAGGCGGCCCCGACTTCGTCCAGCACGTCGATGGCCTTGTCGGGCAGAAAACGTTCGTTGATATAACGGTCCGCCAGTTCGGCGGCGGCTTTCAGGGAAGTGGTCGAATACTTGATCTGGTGATGTTCCTCGTACCGGGGCCGCAGACCCTGGAGAATGGCCACGGTGTCGGGCACCGACGGTTCGGCGACATCGATTTTCTGAAACCGCCGCGACAGGGCCCGGTCCTTTTCCAGATGGTTTTTGTACTCTTCGTAGGTGGTGGCCCCGATGCAGCGCAGGTTGCCCGCCTGCAGGGCGGGCTTGAGCAGGTTGGAGGCGTCCATGCTGCCGCTGCTGGTGGCGCCGGCCCCGACAATGGTATGGATCTCGTCGATGAA
>PWOG01000110.1 GCA_003557565.1 Desulfobulbaceae bacterium | reverse complement strand
TCCGGCGGTTCCGCCGGGGCCGGCGCCGGACCCGACGACGACCACCCCCCCTGCGCCCGATCCGGACCAGGCGACCACCGGGGATATTGCCCTGCCGGTCGGAATAATCGCCGCCGGGGTGGCGCTGACCGCCGCTGCGGCAAGCCTGGGCTCCCGGAGCGAGGATCGACAGGAGGAGGACGCTTATCGCTTCATCAATCGCTGGTGGGCCCAAAACCACGGGGAAGCGTTGCCCCGTATCAGTCCCTATGACCTGATCGGCCTGTCCTATGCCCATTCCACCGGCTATCGCGGCGAAGGTACCATCATCACCGTGATGGACAACACCTTCCAGGTGGCGCCGCACAATAACCATGATCATCCGGTGTTTGCCGACCCCGGCAAGGTGGCCGGGCTGTTCAACGACATGCCGGCGGCTTCCCCCAATCACAATCTGTATCACGGCACTCATGTCGCCGGACTGGCGGCGGGCAACAGCGAGACGATGATCGGAGTGGCCCCGGACGCCCGGCTTTACCTGGCCTCATTTGCCGGGATCAATAACGGGGATTCCCGGCCGGAGCGCTGGGGAGACAGTTTTCTGGCCAGCCAGGCAATCGGCGCCAGCGTTCATACCAACAGTTGGGGCTGGGACTCGGCGGCTATGCTGGATACCAGGGTGGTGCGGGAGTTTATTGACGATCCGGCGGCAGCCCTGGCAGGGTGGGAAGGCACGGAGTTCGAGGGCTGGGGCGAAGGGTTCGCCGGGTATGCCGAGGTAAACGATTTCCCACTCGATAACTACAAAGAAAACCCCGGGCTGGCGGTGGAGGCATACTTTCATTTCGTTTATGACGGCTTGGATTCTTCCAATCCCAACCCGAACTATCAGCAGCCGGCGTGGGACAAGCTTGCCGCCGACATGCACCATTTCCAGACCGAGGGCGACGGAGTAATCGTCTGGGCCCTGGAGAATAATCGGCTGCAGGCCCCTGACGGGACGTATTATGCCGACGCCCCGGCGGCCTTTCCCGAAATCTATCCCCAGCTGCAGGGCGCCTGGCTGACCGTGGCCAACGTCAATGTCTTCTCCGATGCTGACAGCGACGAAACCTTCGCCCTTTTGCAATCCTCGGGCTGCCATCAGGCCGCGAAACATTGCCTGGCGCACAACGGCACGGCGGTCAATTCGGCGCTGCCGGTGGATGATTACGGGGCGCTCACCGGCACCTCCATGGCGGCCCCCCAGGTGGCCGGCGCCATGGCGATCCTGGCCCAGGCCTTTCCCGAGCACGGTGGCGAGCATCTGGTGAACCGGGTGCTGGCCACCGCCGCCAACTTTGACGACTGGCAGGCGATCGAGCAGCGGGGCGACCGTTGGTTCGGCATCCAGACCCTGCCCGACGGCAGCACCCGGGAGGTGGAATTCCGGGTGGTCGTTGACGACAGCACCGTCCCCCAGTCCCCCGGCGAGATCGACCAGATGGATTTCGGCAACGATATTACCCATGCCTACTCGGAGATTTACGGCCACGGTTTTGTTGATCTGGTGGCCGCGCTCCAGCCGGTGGGCGAGTTGACGGTACCAATGGGCAGGGAGGTGGAAGATGCGTTGCGATTGGGACTGGACGACAGTCGGATAACCCTGGGGCCGGCCTTCGGCGACGGCCTGGCTGCCGGGCTGGCCGGCCGTACCCTGGCGGCGCTGGACGGCCTGGACGGCGCTTTCCAGCTGCCGCTGGAGCAATTCGTGCAAGCGGCCGACGGTCGTACCGACGGCAGTGAGATGCTGCGCCACTTTGGCCGCGCCCCGGACCTGCACCGGATGGAGCTGGGCGGCGGCCGTCTTGAGGTTGCTTTGAGTGGAGCCGGCAATCACCGCCACGCCGGCCCGGCCGACGGGGAAGAGGGGGCGGCGGGGGTGGCGGAGTTGAGTTTCCGCCGGGATATCGGGGCCGATTCCGGGATGCGCTTGGCGTACAATCGCCATCCCGGCCTGGATTTCGGCCTTTCCGCCCGGGGTACCATCGAGCCTGAATGGATGCTCGGCCGGGGGGCTTTTGTCAATCCGCTGCTGGGTTTGGCCGCAGGGGGCGAGAGCCTGGGGCTTGACCTGGCGATGGATCGGTGGGCAACCCTGCGCCTTGGCGCCTTCCAGGGTGACCAGGCCGATCATGATCTCCCGGCCGAATCCGCCGCTTTGATTGACCATGACCACCGCGACCGCGCCCGGGTGCGGGGGGCGGCCGCCGAGCTGGCCCTGGGCTTCGGACCGGAGGGCGCGCCCGGCGGTGGTTTGTCCCTGCAGGCGGCGCTGCTGGAGGAAGACAACACCTTGCTGGGAAGTCGCTCCGGCGGGGCCTTCGACCTGGCCGACGGTACCACCAGTTATACCCTGGGACTGACCGGCGAACTGGCCCTGGGGCGCTGGTCGGGGGATACCGACCTGCGCCTGGCGGGCAGTGTCTATACCGCATACTCTCACCCCCGGGCGGCGGAGACCTCGCTGTTCCAGGAAGTTTCGTCCATCGAAAGCCACGCCTTCAGCCTGGGCCTGCTGGGCCGCAGGCTGCTGGCGGCGGACGACCGCTGGGGTCTGGTGCTGCACCGCCCCCTGCGGGTCACCGGCGGCCATGCCGACCTGCGCTTGCCGGTGGGCCACGATGGCACCACCCTGCGCCACGACCCGGTCCGGGTCGAACTGACCCCCTCGGGCCGGGAAACCCGGCTGGAAATGTTCTACGGTCTGGATCTGGCGCCGGGCGCCAATCTGCAAGGCAGCATCATGCTGCGCCACCAGCCAGGCCATGTCCACGACGCCGCCAGCGAAGCCCTCGCCCTGGTACGGACCAACCTCAAGTTCTAGGTTATCTCCCCGTCCTTTTTTTGTTGTTGTCTGCTTTGCATGTAAAGAAGTCAGCCCATCATGAAGCACCATGTGCCGGTGGGTTGCGGAGCGATGCGGGATCGGTTTTGGGGTTGACAATTGGTCAGGGTGGTGCTACTTAGTGCAGTATTGTGACAAGGCTGTGAAGAAGCGGGCTGTCTTTGGCGCCCCTTTTTT
>PWOG01000296.1 GCA_003557565.1 Desulfobulbaceae bacterium | reverse complement strand
TCCGAGGGGGCCCAGGCGGTGGCCGATGAGATCGCCGCCGCCGGCGGCCGGGCCGAAATCCTTCCCTTCGACGTGGCCGACACCGCCGCCACCGAGGCGGCCTTTAAAAAAATTATGGACGATCACGGCAGGCTTGATATTCTGGTCAACAATGCCGGTATCACCCGCGACGGTCTGCTGGTTAAAATGAAGGAATCCCAATGGGATGAGGTGCTGGACACCAATCTCAAAAGTGCGTTCACCTGCACCAAGGCGGTGAGCCGGGCGATGATGAAACAGCGCTGGGGACGGATCGTCAATATCTCCTCGGTGATTGGCTTTGCCGGCAATGCCGGCCAGAGCAATTACGCCGCCGCCAAATCCGGGCTGGTGGGGCTGACCCGTTCCGTGGCTCGGGAGCTGGCGCCACGCAATATCACCGTCAACGGAGTCGCTCCGGGCTATATAGTCACCGATATGACCAAGGATCTGCCCGAGGAGATAAACGAAAAGATCCGGGGAGAAATTCCCATGGGGGTGCTGGGCGAGGCCGAGGACGTGGCCGGGGCCGTGGCCTACCTGGTCTCCGAGGATGCCCGTTACGTGACCGGCCAGTTTATTCATGTCAACGGCGGCATGTACATGGGCTGAGGGGCTTGGGCCCGCCGACGTCATTTTTTGCGTTTTTGTCGTATTTTGTTGTTGCAGGGTGAATGTGATTGGTGTTAGGGCTTATGCTCTTAACCACGGTTTTTAATTTTATTAAATCTTATAAAGGAGAAACAATCATGGCGGTTGAGGAGAAACTCATTGATATCATTGCAGAACAGTTGAGTGTTGACAAGGATAAGGTGGTCCCCGGCGCTTCTTTTATCGACGATCTCGGGGCTGATTCCCTTGACCTGGTGGAGCTGATCATGGCCATGGAAGAGGCCTTTGATATTGAGATCGCCGATGAGGTGGCCGAGAAGATCGTCACTGTGCAGGACGCCATAGATCATATCAATAACATTTCCTGATCAACCGGTGGGAGTTTCATGGTGAAGAGACGAGTCGTGGTAACCGGAGTCGGCCTGATTACGCCGGTGGGAAACGGCGTGGCCAAGAGCTGGGAAGCCCTTTGCGCCGGCCGCAGTGGGGTGGCGGCAATCAGCCGTTACGATGCCTCAAACCAGGCGGTACGGATTGCCGCCGAGGTCAAGGATTTCAACTCCGACGATTATTTTGAGCCCAAGGCGGCCCGGCACCTGGAGTTCTTCGTTCAGTACGCCCTGGCGGCGGCCCGCGAGGCCCTGGACGACTCCGGTTTTCAGATTACACCGGACAACGCCCACCGGGTCGGCAGCATCGTCGGCAGCGGCATGGGCGGCCTGCCGGTTATTGAAAAGTATGTGCAGGTTCTGCACAGCAAGGGTGAACGGCGCATTACCCCCTTCTTTATCCCCATGGCGATACCCAACATGGGAGCCGGGCAGATCTCGATTTTTTTCGGGACCAAGGGCCCCAACCTGTCCCTTTCCACGGCCTGTGCCGCCGGCACCCACGCGGTGGGCGAAGCCTTCCGCGCCATCACTGACGGGGACTGCGACGCAGCCCTGACCGGAGGCAGCGAAGGGGTGATCTGCCCCATGGCCTTTGGCGGCTTTCATGCCATGAAGGCCCTTTCCACCCGCAACGACGAGCCGGAAAAGGCGTCGCGCCCCTTTGACAAGGACCGCGACGGTTTCATTATCGGCGAGGGTGGCGGTATTCTGCTGCTGGAAGAACTTGAGCACGCCAAGCGCCGGGGAGCGAAAATATACGCGGAGATGGCCGGTTACGGGATGTCCGGTGATGCCTACCACATCGCCGCTCCCCCCGAGGACGGGGCCGGGGCCGTACTCTGCATGGAAAACGCTCTGGCCGACGCCGGGCTCAGCCCGGGGGAGATCGATTACATCAACGCCCACGGGACCTCGACGCCGCTTAACGACGAGATCGAAACCCGCGCCATTAAAAAGGTGTTCGGCGACCATGCCGGCAAAGTGGCGGTGAGTTCCACCAAGTCCATGACCGGCCACCTGCTGGGCGGCGCCGGCGGTATTGAGGCGGTGATCACCGCCCTGGCGATCAGCCACCAGATGGCTCCGCCCACCATCAATCTTGAACATCCCGGACCGGAATGTGATCTTGATTACGTTCCCGGTAAGTCGCGGGCCATGGAAATCAAGGCGGCGATGTCCAACTCCTTTGGCTTTGGCGGTACAAACGCGGTAATGATTATGAAACGGTATGAAGATCGCTAAGAGCATGACTGCAACGCTGGTTGGTGCCATCTGGTTTTGGCGATGACCCCCGAGATCCCACCCCCTGGCCTGATACCCTTGAAACTTTGGGTGGCTGTCGGGAAGCGGGTCGGAAAGATGGACGGGTCGGAAAGATGGAATTGATGGCCAAGCTGATCTGTTATAATGTTGTGAGGATAGAAGCATGAAAGTGGCCCTGGGTTGTGATCATGGCGGTTTTGCCCTCAAGGAGCAGATAGTTGACCTGCTGCGGCAGTTGGGCCACGAAGTTGTGGACTTTGGCACCATGAACGGCGAGTCTGTAGATTACCCCGAGATTGCCGCCGCCGTCTGTGAACCGGTTGCCGCCGGTGAATGTCAGCGGGGTGTTCTGATATGCGGCACCGGCATTGGGATTTCCATGGCCGCCAACCGTAATTCCGCCATTCGTGCCGCCCTTTGCACCGAGAGTTTTTCCGCCCGGATGAGCCGGGAGCATAACGACGCCAACGTATTGTGCCTGGGTGGGCGAACCGTAGGTCCCGGGCTGGCCGAGGACATTGTCCGGGTCTGGATGGTCACCGAGTTTGAAGGCGGCCGCCATTTGCGACGCATCAAAATGTTTTAAGGTAATTGATCAGGTGTAACCACCTGGAAGCGACGATTTTGCCGGTCCCGTATAAATGTACGTTTTGCCGTCGAGGTTGGCCACAACCTGCGGCACCCCGTGACCGATTACAGGACAGACCCGGTTATTGGTTGCGTTTTAATGGGCCAAGGAGCGGCCTTGCCGCTTTTGTTTTGCCGCCCATCAAATGGTCAACCTTTTAGGCCCGGTTTGTTGCCGGTTTTTTGATTGAACCATAAAATATAAAAGGTATAGAAGTGTCATACATAGCCAACAATGATCCGGAAATCCACCGTGCCATCCGTGGTGAGCTGCGCCGGCAGTACAACCAGCTGGAGATGATTGCCTCGGAGAATATCGTCAGCCCGGCGGTGCTGGAAGCCCAGGGTTCCATCTTTACCAACAAGTATGCCGAGGGCTATCCGGGCCGGCGTTATTACGGCGGCTGCGAATATGCCGATCAGGTTGAGGAACTGGCGATGAGCCGGGCCCGGGAGCTGTTCGGGGCCGAGTACGCCAATGTCCAGGCCCATTCCGGCAGCCAGGCCAACATGGCGGTATATTTCGCCTGCCTGACCCCCGGCGACACGGTGCTGGGCATGGATCTGGCCCATGGCGGCCACCTCAGCCACGGCAGCACGGTCAACTTTTCCGGTCAACTCTATAACTTTGTTTCCTACGGGGTTTCCCGGGAGACCGAGCGGATCGATATGGAAGAGGTGGCCCGCCTGGCCCGGGAACATCGCCCCCGGATGATTGTGGCCGGGGCCAGCGCCTATCCCCGGGTGATTGATTTTGCCGCCTTTCGCCGGATCGCCGACGAGGTCGGCGCCCTGTTCATGGTAGACATGGCCCATATTGCCGGCCTGGTGGCAGCCGGGGTGCATCCGTCGCCGGTGCCGCATGCCGATTTTGTCACCACCACCACCCACAAGACGCTGCGCGGACCCCGGGGCGGCCTGATCCTGGCCCGCGCCGAACATGCAAAGAAGCTGGACAGCAAGATTTTCCCCGGGATCCAGGGCGGGCCGCTGGTTCATATCATCGCCGCCAAGGCGGTGGCTTTCAAGGAGGCCATGGAGCCCAAGTTCCGCGAGGACATGAACCAGGTGGTGAAAAATGCCCAGGCTCTGGGTAATGCCCTGGTGGCCCGCGGTTTCCGGCTGGTCTCCGGGGGCACCGACAACCATCTGCTGCTGGTTGACCTGACCCCGAAAAACATCACCGGCAAGGCCGCCGAAAAAGTCCTGGAGGAAGCCGGGATCACGGTCAACAAGAACGCCATTCCCTTTGATACCCAGAAGCGTTTCGTCACCAGCGGGATCAGGATCGGTACCCCGGCGGTTACCACCCGTGGCCTCAAGGAGCCGGAGATGGAGCAGATCGCCAGCTGGATCGACCGGGCCCTGGCCGCCGGCGGGGACCAACCCGATCATGCGGCCTTAAAGGAGATCCTGGGAGAGGTGGCGCGGCTTTGCGACCGCTTTCCCATCTATCCCGACCTCAACCCCGATCGGGACGTCGCTTCCGGCATTGAAGCGACCTGACCCCGACGATGGCAAAAGAGCTGGAGAGACCTTCCTGGGAAGAATACTTCATGGCGATTACCGACCTGGTGGCCCAGCGGTCTACTTGTACGCGGCGCAAGGTGGGGGCGATTCTGGTGCGGGATCGGCGGATCATCGCCACCGGCTATAACGGGGCGCCCAGCGGGATCAGGCATTGCCTGGAGGTGGGCTGCCTCCGCGACCAACAGGCGGTGCCCTCCGGCGAGCGCCACGAGTTGTGCCGCGGCCTGCATGCCGAACAGAATGCCATCATCCAAGCCGCCCTGCACGGGGTCAGCCTCCAGGGATCCATGCTCTTTTGTACCAACATGCCCTGTTCAATCTGCAGCAAGATGCTGATCAACGCCGGCATCACCAAAATTTTATACCGGTCCGGCTATCCCGATGCCATGGCGGCGGGAATGCTGGCCGAGGCCGGAGTACCGCTGATCCAGACCACGGGGGGCTGATGACCCGTGATACCCTGAATTCCCTTTGGGTAACCCATCACAGGATTTGTCCGGTAGGCGGTCATCGGGTGCTACAGGTTGCGGTGCTCCGTGATCGCTTACCCCCATTTTGGTTGCCCTTCAGTTCCGAGACTGGCTTATGAAATGTCCCTATTGCGGTCACCTGGAAAACCGGGTGGTGGATTCAAGGCTCAACAAGGACTATACCATCACCCGGCGGCGGCGGATGTGTGAATCCTGCCAGCGGCGCTTTACCACCTACGAGCGCCTGGAAGTGACCATGCCGATGTTGATCAAGAAGGATGGCCGGCGCGAGGCTTTTGATCGGCACAAAGTAGTGGAGGGAATGAAAAAGGCCTGCGAAAAAAGGCCGGTGAGCATCGAGCAGATTGAAGATTTCGCTGATGAGCTGGAGCGGGAACTGCAGGACCTGGGTGAACGGGAAATTCCGGTGGGTCAGGTAGGTGAGCGGGTGATGGAGGGGCTGCGCCGTCTTGACGGGGTGGCCTATGTCCGATTTGCTTCCGTTTATCGGCAGTTCAAGGATCTCAATGAATTTATGAACGAATTGAAAGGCATGCTGAGTACCCCCCAGGAGCATGAATCGTAACCCAACAGCTGCAACGCCGCAAAATAAGGCCCGGTGAAACGGATCCATGGCTTCGGTGGATGATCTTAAATATATGAAAATGGCCCTGTCCCTGGCCCGTAAGGGCCTGGGCAAGACCGCGCCCAATCCCTGCGTGGGTGCGGTGGTGGTCCGTGAAGGCGCGGTCGTGGGCCGGGGCTGGCATCGCCGGGTCGGGGCCCCCCATGCGGAAATTAACGCCTTGGGCGAGGCTGGGGAACTGGCCGCCGGCGCCACCATATATGTAACCCTGGAGCCCTGCAATCACCAGGGCCGTACCCCTCCCTGCAGCAAAGCCATTGTGGCCGCCGGTATCCGCCGGGTGGTTTACGGAATGCCCGATCCTCATCCCGTGGCCAGCGGGGGAGGGGCTTATCTGGCCGGCCGGGGCTTGGATGTTTTGGTCGGGGTTCTGGAGTCCGACTGCCGGCGCCTTAATCTCCCTTTTACTAAGCGGGTCAGCACCGGACGGCCCTGGGTTGTGCTCAAGGCCGCCGTAAGTCTGGACGGCCGGATTGCCACCTCGGGTGGTCGCAGCAAGTGGATTACCGGCGAGCAGGCCCGGCTGGTGGTTCATCGCCTGCGGTGCCAAAGTGATGCCATTTTGGTGGGGGTGAGCACGGTGATGGCCGACGATCCCTCGCTGACTACCCGATTGCCGGGACGCGGGGGACGTGATCCAGTGCGGGTGGTTCTCGACACCAGCCTGCAAACGCCACCGGCATCCCGGGTTATTAATCATGATTCCGCAGCCGCCACCTGGATTTTCTGTGGACCAGCCGCCGAACCTGGGCGGATTCGGCGGTTGCAGCGGCCCGGGGTGGAAATCCGTCAGGTCGGCACGGGGCCCGATGGATCCGTGAGTCTGGCCGAGGTTCTCGACCAGCTTGGGACCGCCGGGATCACCACGCTGCTGGTGGAAGGCGGCGGCCTGGTGCACGGTGCCTTCCTCCGGCAGGATCTGGCCGACGAGGCGGCCTTCTTTGTTGCCCCCATGTTCATCGGCGGTGACGGGCTCGCCGCCGTGGGCCCTCTGGGTCTTGCGGATCCTGGGCAGGCGCCCCGGCTCCATGAGATCACCCGCCGGCGCTGCGGCGATGACCTGCTGATCCGCGGCCTGCTCAAGCCACTGTGCCGGTAGCCATGCCCCGCCGTAAGCGGCGATCCAGCCGGCTCACGTGTTGATCCAGGCATCGCCACCGGAGTTTGTCACAATATGCGGCACCCCGTGACTGCTTAGGGGACAAACCCCGTGATTTGGTTAAACCGCCGGGAAGCCGACGGCGCACCGGCTTATGTAACCAATCACGGGGCGCTGCATCGTCAAGGACACCGGGCAGTTTTCCGGCACCCGATGGCTCGTGCTGGCGCGGCTGTGGCGGGAAAATCAAGGATTTATCGGTCCTGGTGAATCTACGGTTATGATCAACGGCAGGGGACTTGAACATGTTTACCGGAATTATTCTGGGCAAGGGAAAAATCAGGGGCAAAAGACCAGCCGGCGGGGGGATGACCTTTGAACTGGAGACGGACTTTCCGTTGCCGGATCCGGTGGAAGGGGAAAGTATCGCCGTCAACGGGGTCTGCCTGACGGCCCGGGACATCCGGGGCCGCCGTTTTCTGGCCGATGTATCCCCCGAGAGCCTTGAGCGAACCAATCTCGGGCACAAGGCAACCGGGGCGGAGGTAAACCTGGAACGGGCCCTGCGTCTCAGCGACCGGCTGGGCGGGCACATGGTCAGCGGCCATGTCGACGCAGTGACTACGGTGTTGGCTCGCCGGGCCATGGGGAATTTCACTCTGTTTGATTTTGCCGTGCCCAATGGGCTGGGTAAATATATCATCGCCAAGGGGTCGGTGGCCCTTGACGGCATCAGCCTCACGGTCAACCAGGTGGAGGAAAAGCATTTCAGGGTTTCCATTATTCCCCATACCCTGGCGATCACCACTCTGGGCGAGCTGGCGGTGGGTGACCGGGTCAACCTGGAAGTGGACCTGATCGGCAAATACGTGGAGAAACTGCTGAGCCCGAAAGACCCGGCCGCCCCGGCAAAACAGGACGGTTCCGGGCTCGATCAGGCTTTTCTGGCAAAACACGGTTTTTTAAGGTAGTATGCTTTTTTGTTTTTGTCGTTCCGGTATTAAATTCAATAATCAAGTATTTTCAAACCGTTTATGTTCAGTCGTGCCGCAGACTCCGGCAAGCGGCCGCCGCGATTGTGCCAGTTCCATATCGCGGGGTTGATTGCACCGGGTGCGGCTGGCTGAACGTCGATTTATGGGAGAACCGAGTAAGATGATCAGCCCCATTGAAGAAGTTGTAGAAGACATCAAGGCCGGCAAGATGGTCATCCTGGTGGATGACGAGGACCGGGAAAACGAAGGGGACCTGTGCATGGCGGCGGAAATGGTCACCCCGGAGGCGATCAATTTCATGGCCACCCATGGCCGGGGCCTGATCTGCCTGACCATGACCCCGGAGCAGCTGGAACGGCTGCAGTTGCCGATGATGGTTCAGAATAACCGGTCTCCCTTTGAAACCGCTTTCACCGTGAGCATCGAAGCCCGCACCGGGGTGACCACCGGTATTTCCGCCGCCGATCGGGCCCGGACCATCCAGGTGGCCGTCAATCCCGAGGCCCGGCCCGAGGACCTGATCAGTCCGGGGCATGTTTTCCCTTTGCGGGCCAAGCGGGGAGGGGTTCTGGTTCGTACCGGCCAGACCGAGGGTTCGGTGGATCTGGCCCGCCTGGCCGAACTCAACCCCGCCGGGGTGATCTGTGAGATCATGAAGGACGACGGCACCATGGCCAGAATGCCCGATCTCCAGGAGTTTGCCCGCAGACATGACCTGAAAATCGCCACCATCGCTGACCTGGTCGCCTACCGGGTGCGCAAGGACAAACTGGTTCACCGGGCCGCCGAGGTGCAATTGCCTACCAGGCACGGCGATTTCCGGGCCATAGTTTACAACAACGATGTGGACGATCTGGAGCATGTGGCCCTGGTCAAGGGTAAAATTGACCCGGAACAGGAGATCATGGTCCGGGTTCATTCCGCCTGTCTCACCGGCGATGTTTTTGGCTCCAAGCGTTGTGACTGCGGCGGCCAGCTACAGAACGCCCTGCGGATGATCGATCGGGAAGGATCCGGGGTCGTGCTGTACATGATGCAGGAAGGCCGCGGCATCGGCCTGGTCAACAAACTCAAGGCTTACGCCTTGCAGGATCAGGGGATGGACACCGTGGAGGCCAACCTGGAACTGGGATTTAAGCCTGACCTGAGGGACTACGGAATCGGCGCCCAGATTCTCCGTGATCTCGGGGTGCGCAAGATGCGTCTGCTGACCAATAATCCCAAGAAGATCATCGGCCTGGAAGGCTATGATCTCCAGGTCACCGACCGCCTGCCCATAGAAATGGAGGCCGAGCCGGAAAACCTGCAGTATCTTAAAACCAAAAAGGACAAGATGGGCCATATGCTGGATCGGTTGACCTACAGCAAGCTGAACCAAATGGCCCGCAACGAACCGTAATAACTTTGTCCTGGTCCGGCGCCGAGGCGACCGGCCCTGGTTCGGTCGAATATAACCGTTTGCCAGGGCCTACAAAGTGTTGATTTAACGGGCTATAAACGAACAGCCGTGCCCCAATGAGGTCTTGCAGCCAAGCGTCGCGTACCCTGCGTACGGTAGGCATGGCTGATCGCCCGAAGGTGGGGTGCCGCAGTTCGTTTACGGTCGATTCAATGATTCGTTAACGCAGAAAATTGCAGCCGGTTGTCCGAGGCCGGCCGGCAACTAAAGGTTGGCATAACGTATTCGCAGACAGCTAAGGAGTTTGGGCATGGTTAAGTATATTGAAGGAAACTTGCGGGCCGAAGGGCAGAAGTTCGGGATTATTGTCTCCCGGTTCAACTCATTTATTGCCGAACGGCTGCTGGAGGGAGCTCTCGACACGCTGACCCGCTCCGGAGCAAAGGCCGAGGACATTGAAGTGGTGCGGGTGCCCGGAGCTTACGAGATTCCATTGGTGTCCGGCCGGATGGCCCGTTCGGGACGTTATGACGCGGTGATTTGCCTGGGCGTTATTATTCGCGGCTCCACCCCCCATTTTGACTTCGTCGCCAACGAGGCGGCCAAGGGGATCGCCCAGGTGGGCATGGAAACCGGCTTGCCGGTGATTTTCGGGGTTCTGACCACCGACACCATTGAGCAGGCAATTGAGCGGGCCGGCTCCAAGGCGGGTAACAAGGGGTCGGAGTGCGCCGCCGCCGCAGTGGAAATGGTCGATGTGCTCAAGCAGTTGGCCTGAGCTCTTATGGGCGTACGTCGAAAATCGCGGGAACTGGCTTTGCAGGCCCTGTATCAGGCGGATATGAGCGCTGCTCCGGCGCTGGACAATTTGGCGGTGCTGTGTGCCAATTTTGAGTTCAGCCGCAAGGCGCTTCCTTACGGGCGGGAACTGGTGGAGGGAGTGGTCGCCAACCTGGCCGCCATCGATTCCATTATCGAGGAGAGCGCCGTCCACTGGCGAATGCCGCGAATGTCCTGCATTGATCGCAATATCATGCGGATCGCCGTCTACGAGTTTCGCTTCCTGGATGATGTTCCGGCCGGTGTGGCGATCAACGAGGCCATTGAACTGGCCAAACGGTTCGGTACCGAGGATTCGCCGGCTTTCATCAACGGCATTCTGGACGCCGTCCGTAAAGCACCGCGCTGAGTGTGGCCTCCCCGCAGTTTTGCAACGTAAGCGATCACAGGGCACCGCCATAAGCGGCGATCGGGTTGGCTCACGTACTGATGTACGCTTCGCCGTCCCGAACACCACAACCTGCGGCACCCTGTGGGCGCTTACCGTTTTGCCCCGTGATCACTTATTTTGCAACCGTTGCCTGATCACGCGGTTTTTGCTAGGCTTTAGTGAGTCATGGTCTGGTAGGTGAAGTGCTCTTGGACTCATTGAGCAGGATCGGTTAATGCTAGACGAATTATTATCCAGTGCCGGTAACGGGCAACCGGACAGCCGGAAGGCGGCCGACGGCAAAGCCCCAGACGGCAAAGCCCCAGACGGCAAAGCCGCCGGGGGCAAGTCCGGCCGCGGCAAGTCAGCGGCTTGCAAGTCCCCTGGCCTGGGGCGGGAAATCCTTTCGGTGGCCGGCATCTTCGTGGCCCTTTTTCTCCTGGTTTGCCTGGCCAGTTATTCCCTGTCGGCGCCCGCCGGTGGGACCGAATTGATGCGCTCAGGCGGGGAAGCAGTGACCGTGCCGGCCGCTGACCCCGCCGGTAACTGGGGGGGGGTGGTGGGCCAGATCCTGGCCGGGCTGGTGATGAATTTTCTCGGGATCAGCGCTTTTCTCCTGCCCGTGCTGATCCTGGTTGTTTCCCTGCAGTCCTTTTCGCCGGCCTTTACCCTTGGCCGGTTGCCCCTGGTACTTTTGGGAACCAGCGGCCTGTTGCTGGCCGGCAGTTCCCTGGCCGGGCTGAGCGGCGGGGAGGTGCTGGCCGTTTTCGGTAATCTCTATCCACAGGCCGGCTACGTCGGCGGGCTTCTCTCCGAACACAGCCACCGGGTGCTTGGCGGTCCCGGTTCGGTGCTCTTTTTTCTGGCCATTTTTGTTGTCTCCCTGATGCTGACCCTGGATTTTTCCCCTTATCTCCTCTGCCGGCGTATTGCCGCCGGTAGCCGGGCCGCATCCGTGCGGCTCTGGGAACTCAGCGCCACTCCCCGTGCCCGGTTGCGTGAAGGCTTGGGCAATACCTGGGCGCGCCTGTGGACCAGGCCCGAGTCCGGCAAGGCCGGGGTGCAGATGCCGGCGGCGACGCTTCCGGATCAGCAGGACGAGACGCCGTCGCTCAATTTTTTCGACCTTGATCTCGGCACTGATCTGGAGCCTGAACCGGCGGTGGAGCGCAAGGGGGAAAGCGGCAAGAAAGGAGCCGCCAAGGAAAATGATGACGGCGATTTCCAGTTGATGCTCGCCGAGACCCCGGATGAATACAGCCTGCCCCCTCTGGACTTGCTGGATCAGCCCGGCAATCGGGAGGTGAATCTGGACAAGGAGTATTATTTTGAGATCAGCCGCCAGTTGGAAGAAAAACTGGCCGATTTCAAGGTGGTGGGCAAGGTGGTGGGGATTTCGCCGGGGCCGGTGATCACCACCTACGAGTTCGCTCCCGCTCCCGGTGTCAAGATCAATCGCATTGTCTCCCTGACCGAGGATCTGGCCCTGGGGCTCAAGGTGGAAAGCGTACGGATCGCCGGTTCCATGCCCGGCAAGGGAGCCATCGGCATTGAGATTCCCAATCCCCAGCGCCAGGTGGTAAACGTGCGGGACATCATCGCCCATGAAAGCTTTCAGAAAACCCCCTCCCGCCTGACCATCGGGCTGGGAATGGATGTGGTGGGCAACCCGGTGGTGGCGGACCTGGCCAAAAT
>PWOG01000123.1 GCA_003557565.1 Desulfobulbaceae bacterium | reverse complement strand
TGTCCGGGAGATACCAATACAGGAAAATCATCCCCCACCCGGTCCACAGCCCGGGTGCCCATGCCGTAGACGATGCGGATAACTCCGGATTCCGGCTTGATATCCTGGTGCCACACGTAGGGGTTGTAGGAATAACCCACCCCGCCCACCGCCGGGAAGAAGTAGTCGCCGTGCAGGTCGCCGGAAACCCGCTGGATCAGCAAAGACATCTGTTCGTCCTTGTCCAGGATGCCCATCTGTTCCCGGTAATGCAGCGCCTTTTCGCTCAGGGTGGAAGCGTAGACCAGCTTGATGGCGGTGAGCAGGTTGTTAAGCCGCCGTTCGCTGGAGCCCTGGTTGGGGCAGAACACCGATTCGTACTTGCCGGAGAAGGCGTTGCCGTAGTTGTCTTCCAGCAGGCTGCTGGAACGGACGATGATCGGCGACTGGCCGAAGTAATCCAGCATGTCGGAGAGTTTTTTGACGATATCTTCGGGGAAATGACCGGTGAGGATCACCCGCCGGGCGTATTCGGCCACCCCCAGCAGGGTGTCGGTGTCCTTCTGCTGGCGGCGGATCCACCAGCAGCCGTTGATCACCATGTAGGTGTAGAAGACATCGGAGCCGACGTAAAAGGAATCGTGGACCTCCACCACATCGCGCAGCTCCGGGGCGTCCTTGTGGAGAATGGCCCGGGACAGCAGCATGCCGGTGGCCTTGCCGCCGATGAGTCCGGTGCCGATCATCCGGGTGCCGATGTTCAGCAGATCCTCGATGCTCAGGTAGCGGGCGGCCAGTTCCTGCATCCGCTCGCTGCGGGTGACCACCATCTCCAGCAGGCGGTGCAGGTGGCGGTCCCTGGTTTGGGCCTCAATCTCTCCGGTCCCGTCTTGCTGCACCACTTGGGCCGCCTCCTGGAAGTAGCGGTTCCAGCGGTCCCGTTCCTCGAAGGCGTGATCGGTACTGTGAAACGGTGTAAAGGAGAGGATCTCCGAGTTCAGGGCGCTGTTGGTCACCGGCACGAAGTCGTTGTCGCGGTGGGCATGCAGCATGTACATGGTGGAGGAATAGCGCTGCTGGGCCTTGAGCGGGTGCACGTAAAGGTGGTCCCGGCTCCTGTAGATGTCGAAGATCACCTGGGCGGTTTCATGCACCGGGGTCAGGGCGTTGTAGGAATGATGATCGCGCAGCAGGGCGAAATAGGCCAGGGCTTCCATGTCCAGCAGGTAGGGGCAGGTGAGCACGAAGAAATTGCCCACCATCCGGTCGCTGTACCAGGCGTTGGCCAGATCGCTCAGGATGTCGAAAACGTAGTAGCCGCCCCGGCCATGGCGTTTGATGATCTGGTGGATCCGGTTGATGAAGGGTTCGAACCCTTCCTGGGGGTCGGGGTAATGGATTTCGGCGGTGGGAAATTCGTCGTTGTCGAGCAGGGGCGGATGGGAGGCGAAGCGGAAGTAGACCAAGCGCTGGTTTTTGAGATCGGCGAAGCGGGCGTAGCGCTGGACGAAGTAGCGATAGTCATCGATCTCCCGCACCTGCCAGACAATATTATCCCCCGGCATCAGCCCTTTGATGACGCGGTCCAGACCCCGGATGCCGGTGGATAGATGACTGTAGTTGTATGACATTTAAAATATGTCCATTGAGGACTGGCGGCAAGTAGCCTGGTGGGAAATCCACCGGGCTACTTGCAACCATGTATGTAACCCCAGCCCATTCAAGGTCGGCTGGCAACTTCCAAAGTGGGTTCCGGGGCCGGCCGAACTGGCGATTTCGCGGGTTTGTCCTCCGGACACCGCGGAGGCGGGCGGCCAGCCCGCCGAGCTTAGTCCGTTTTTGTCGGCAGAACTGCCGACAATGAGCGAAAGCGCCAGTTCGGTCGGTCCTTAAACGGGCTTAATGTGGATGTTAAATCACTCCCTGCTCGATCATGGCATCGGCCACCTTGACAAAACCGGCGATATTGGCGCCCTTGACGTAATTGACGTAGTCGCCTTCCTTGCCGAATTTGTAGCAGGCCTCGTGGATCCCTTCCATGATCTGCTTGAGCCGGTCTTCCACTTCTTCCCGGGTCCAGGACAGTTTGAGGCTGTTCTGGCTCATCTCCAGCCCGCTGGTGGCCACCCCGCCGGCGTTGGCCGCCTTGCCGGGGCCGTACATGATCCTGGCCTTCTGGAATACCCGTACCGCTTCACTGGTGGAGGGCATGTTGGCGCCCTCGGAGATGCAGACGCAACCGTTTTTGACCAGGGTTTCGGCGTCGTTGCCGTCAAGTTCGTTCTGGGTGGCGCTGGGAAAGGCGGCATCGCAGGGAATACTCCACGGGCGCTGGTCGGCGTAGTACTTGCAGTCGTATTTATCGGCGTACTCGGAGATCCGGCCCCGCTTGACGTTTTTGAGCTCCATCACCCAGGCCAGCTTGTCGGCGTCGATCCCATCGGGGTCGTGGACAAAACCGCCGGAGTCGGAGAGGGTGACACATTTGCCGCCCAGCTCATTGACCTTTTCAATGGTGTACTGGGCCACGTTGCCGGAACCGGAGACCACGCAGGTCTTGCCGGCCAGGGAAGTGCCCCGGACCTTGAACATCTCTTCGGCAAAGAACACCGCCCCGTAGCCGGTGGCCTCGGGCCGGATCAGGCTGCCGCCCCAGTTGCGGCTCTTGCCGGTGAGCACCCCGGTGAACTGGTTGGTTATACGCCGGTACTGGCCGAACATGTAGCCGACCTCCCGGCCCCCGACGCCGATATCGCCGGCGGGTACATCGGTTTCGGCGCCGATGTGCCGGTACAGTTCGGTCATGAAACTCTGGCAGAAGCGCATCACCTCCTGGTCGCTCTTGCCCTTGGGGTCGAAATCCGAGCCGCCCTTGCCGCCGCCCATGGGCAGGGTGGTGAGGCTGTTTTTGAAGACCTGTTCAAAGGCCAGGAATTTTAAGATACTCAAGTTGACGCTGGGATGGAAACGCAGGCCGCCTTTGTAGGGGCCGATGGCGCTGTTCATCTGAATTCGGTAACCGCGATTAATCTGGGCTTCGCCTCGATCATCCACCCAGGGTACCCGAAATATGAT
>PWOG01000353.1 GCA_003557565.1 Desulfobulbaceae bacterium | reverse complement strand
GTTCCCGAATCGGCCCTGGCCGGCAACAACGGCCCGGAAGAAGCTTTACCCCAAGCCGAACCGGAGCAGACCGCCGAGGTGGACATGGATTCTTCCTCGGCACTTGGGGCCATGGGGGAGATCGACTGGGGCAATTACCTCAATGACTACGCCGGCAACCAGAGCGACGGCGGTTTGGGCGGCGGCGGCCGGGATGACGAAGAACAGCCCTCCCGCCTGGACACCCTCAGCGTTCAGCCTTCCTTGAAAAGCCACCTGCAGTGGCAGCTCAACCTCTCCCGGATCAGTGAAGAAGAACGCGAGATCGGGGAATTCATCATCGGCAACCTGGACGATGGCGGCTTTCTTTTGGTGGAAACCGACGAGATCAGCACCCAGACCGGCTGCGCCCCGACGGCGGCGGAAAAGATGCTGGCGCTGATCCGGGAAATGGACCCCGCGGGGGTCGGCGCCCGGGATTTGGGCCATTGCCTGCGGCTGCAGCTGGACCGGCAGGGCCTGGGCGACTCCCTGGCCGCCCGGATTGTCCGCGATCACCTGAATCTGCTGGAGACCCGCAACTACGCCGCCATCGCCAAGGCCACCGGCAGCTCCACCGCCGAGGTCACGGCGGCGGTGGAGATCATCACCGGACTCAACCCCCGGCCGGGCCGGTCGTTTTCCGAGGAAGAACCGGTCTATATCGTGCCCGATGTCTATGTGCAAAAGGTCGACGATGAATACGTGATCATGCTCAACGACGAAGGCCTGCCCCAGTTACGGATCAGCAACTATTACCGTGATATCCTGGACAAACACTCCAGCGCCCCGGCGGAGACCAGGGAATATGTGCAGGAAAAGCTGCGTTCGGCCATGTGGCTGATCAGATCCATCCAGCAGCGCCAGCGCACAATCCACCGGGTGGTGGAAAGCCTGCTCAAGTTTCAGCGCGAATTCTTCGAGCACGGCATCAGCCGCCTCAAGCCCATGGTCCTGCGCGACGTGGCCGAGGATATCGGGATGCACGAGTCCACCATCAGCCGGGTGACCACCAACAAATATGTCCATACTCCCCAGGGAACCTTCGAGCTCAAATATTTCTTCAACTCCACCATTTCCACCCACGGCGGCGATTCTCTGGCCTCCGAAAGCATCAAGCAGCGCCTGAAAAGCATCATTCAGCACGAAGATCCAAAAAAACCCTTGAGCGACAATGCCGTTGCCGCTATTTTCAGCCGCGATGGCGTTCGCCTGGCCCGCCGTACCGTGGCCAAGTATCGTGAACAGCTGGGGATCCTGCCTTCAAAACTTCGTCGCCGCCCTTAAACGGCCAGCCGCACCGCACCTTACGGGTAAGCGATCACAGGGCACCGCATCTTGAGGTGAGCGGGCCGGCTCACGTACTGATGTACGCATCGCCGTCCAGCTCACCGCAACCTGCGGCACCCTGTGACCGCTTACTTTTTTTGCCCTGTGATCACTTACGATTGCGGCGTTCGACACGGCTGCCCGTTAAAGGCTTATACCATTTGGCTCCTTGACCATATCTTTTTTGGTTGTTTTCGTTGAACTCAAACGTTTATTATCTACCTACTTATGAATGCCATTAAACAGGCCGTTATTATTCCCGAACTGGTCGCCACCACCAAAAAGGAAGTGCTGCGGGAATTGGCGGCCGCCGCCGCCGAAAAGCACCCCGAACTGGATGTCGACCGACTTTGCGGGATTCTGGAAGACCGGGAGGAGCTGGGCTCCACCGGCATCGGCGAAGGAGTCGCCATTCCCCACGGCAAAATCCCGGAACTCGAAGAGATGGTGCTGGTTTTCGGCCGCAGCACCAAGGGGGTCTACTTTGCCGCCCAGGACGGCCGACCCATCCATCTTTTTTTCCTGCTTCTGTCCCCGGCTGAAACCAGCGCCCCCTACCTGGGCAGCCTGGCCGAGCTGGCCCGCTTTCTGCGGGGTCACCGGGTCCGGGCCCAACTGCTCCAGGCCGAGAGCCGGGAGGAGCTGGCGAATATCCTGCGCGGCAAAGGCCTTGAGAGCGATGAATAATCACGGCCCGACCCTGACCCTGTTGAGCTTCGGCCACAAGCACGGCCCGGCCCCGCCGGCCGATCTGGTTTTCGACGCCCGCCCCCTGCCCAACCCCTACTGGGTAGAGGAGTTGCGCCCCCGCCACGGCCTGGAACCCGAAATTGCCGCCTATGTACTGCAACACCCGGCGGGTGAGCGTTTTCTTGCTCTGCACCTTGAACTGCTGCGTTTTTACCTGGAGCTGGAGGCCACCCGCAACCAGCACCGGGAGGCCATCACCATTGCGGTGGGCTGCACCGGCGGCCGCCACCGCTCCCCGGCGTTAACCGAAGCCCTGGCCGCCGCCCTGGCCGATGCCAGTCTGCCGGGACAGATCAACACCCGGCACCGTGATATCGACAAGCAATAATGCCCAACCAGCCCCCAGCCATTGACCCGCAACTCCTGGCCGCCCTGCACCAAGTGGTGGGCAGACAGCAGGTCGCCGTCGCCCCGGAAGAACTGCTGAGCTATGCCTACGACGGTTCCGGCCAGGAATACCTGCCGGCGGCGGTGGTCTTTCCCGAAAACAGCGAGCAGATCGCCGCCGTGCTGCGCCTGGCCGGCGAGCACCGCACCCCGGTGATCCCCCGGGGCGCCGGCACCGGCATGTGCGGCGGCTCCCTGGCGGTGCGGGGCGGCATCATCCTGGCTTTGAGCCGGATGAACTCCATCATCGAAATCGACCCGGACAACCAGGTGGCGGTGGTCCAGCCCGGGGTGATCACCGCCGAGCTGCAGACGGCGGTCCGGCGCCACGGCCTTTGTTATCCGCCGGATCCCGCCAGCCGTGCCTTCTGCACCATCGGCGGCAACGTGGCCTGCGGCGCCGGCGGCCCGGCGGCGGTCAAGTACGGGGTTACCCGCGACTATGTGCTGGGGCTGACGGCAGTGCTGGCCAACGGCGACATCATCCACACCGGGGTGCGCACCGCCAAGGGAGTGGTGGGTTACGACCTTACCCGGCTACTGGTGGGCAGCGAAGGCACTTTGGCGGTGATCGGC
>PWOG01000356.1 GCA_003557565.1 Desulfobulbaceae bacterium | reverse complement strand
CTGAATTGGGGTAGGCAAGCCGGGCCGATCGCAGCAAGGTCCGGTGCTGCAGAACGATTACGAGCGCCGGCGGGGCGGGCCCGCCGAGCGCCGTGAAGATCCGCCCCGGCGAGGAGGCCCGCCTTTCTTGCCGGAGCGGCCGTCGCCCTTGCCGCCGCTCAGTTTTTTGTCCACCGGCGGTGCTTTGTGCACCGGCGGGGGCAGGGGGATGAGCAGTTCTTCTTCGGGGTAGACGCAGGAGAGCTTGCGCCCCATGTATTCCTCGATGGCCGGCAGGTAGAACGACTCCTCCTCGTCGGCGAAACTCACCGAAATACCGCTGGCTCCGGCCCGGCCGGTGCGGCCGATGCGGTGCACGTAATCCTCGGCGTCTTCCGGCAGGTTGTAGTTGATCACGTGGCTGATCCCTTCGATGTGCAGCCCTCGCCCGGCCACGTCGGTGGCCACCAGTACCCGGATTTTGCCGTTTTTGAAGTCATCCAGGGTTTTCATCCGCTGCTGCTGGCTGACCTCGCCGGAGAGCATGGCGCAGGAGATGTCGTGGCGGTACAACCGTTCCCGGACCCGCCGGGTGACGTCCCGGCGGTTGCAGAAGACGATCACCCGTTCCAGTTGCTTGCCGGTGACCAGATTGTACAGCACGGTCATTTTTTCCTTGGCGGTGACCAGATAAACCAGCTGTTCCACACTGTCGGCGGCTACCTGTTCCGGTTCGATCTCCACTGTCACCGGATCCCTGGTCCATTGGGCGGAAAGGTTGGAAATCTGGGAGGTCAGGGTGGCGGAGAAAAACAGGGTCTGGCGCCGGCTTTTATCCGGGGTCTGCTGGATGATCCGGCGCACATCGGGGATAAAGCCCATGTCCAGCAGGCGGTCGGCCTCGTCGATGACCAGCACCTGTACTTCCTTTAGGGTAACCACCTTCTGCCGGGCAAAGTCCAGCAGTCGCCCCGGGGTGGCAATGAGTAGATCCGCCGGGGATTTTGCAAAAATCTGGCGCTGTTTTTCGTAATCGGTACCACCGAAGACGGCGACACAGTTGAGATCGGTGAACCGGGCCAGGTCTTCGGCATCCCGGTGGATCTGGATCGCCAGTTCCCGGGTGGGGGCCAGGATCAGGGCCTTGGGCTGGCCCAGCTCGCGGGGGGCGGTCTCCGGCTCCCGGAGCAGGCGGGTGAGGATGCTGATCAGGAAGGCAGCACTCTTGCCGGTGCCGGTCTGGGCCTTGCCGAAAGCGTCGTGGCCCGCCAGGGTGGGCGGCAGGATTTCTGCTTGGATGGGGGTGCAGTACTGAAAACCCAAAGTGTGGATGGCTCGCATCAACTCCGGGGGCAGATCGAGATCATGAAAGCGGGTTTTGCCCTCGGTCGGCGGTACTTGAAAATCTTCGGGGTTCCAGGTGGTGGTGGCGGTCATCGCCGCTCCGGCGTTATCTGCCTCGGCACTGCGGGGTTTGCGCTTGCGCCGCCGCCGGCGTTTCTTGGGGGCGGTTTCGCCGGTATCCGGGGAAGATGCGTCGGCGTTTGGGGTCGCGGCGGCGGTGTTTGCGGCCAGGTTGCTTGTGGTCGGCTGGGGGGCAGCCGGCTCGGGGGTGTTGCCGATCAAGCGGCGACGAATGCGGTTGATGAATTTGTTGATCAAAATAACCTCTTGTTTCTGGACATCTTTCAATGTTTGTGCCGGTTTTTTCCGGTTGTTCAGGCTGCGGTTGATGACCGGGAAGGCTGGGCGGAACACCTTGGCACCGCCTCCGAACCTGGCTGTATTGGCCGATGGCGGTTGGTGAAAACGCGCGGGAGCTGCGGTTCCGGTCGTCATTCCCCGGCATGGCCGTGAGTTGGGATGCGGCTGCCCGGCCCGACCTGTATTAAGGTGAAGTATGCCTGCGTCAGGTTGCCGGTGTACCGGTGGATATAACTTGGCCCCCGCAGGTTCGCGAGGTGTCGCGGCGGTATAGTGAGCCGGCGAACACCGTTACCGGATCGGCAGTCTAGTCGATTTTTGGTAAAAATAGAAGAGTGATTATTGAGATGTTGATTTTTCGGAATAATTCGTTATTGTGAGGGTTTTGCACTTTTCCGGGAGTATGACATGGGCACCGAAAAACAGCATCATGAACAATGGACCATAGAGCAGGCCAGGGATCTTTACGGGATCAACCGCTGGGGTTTGCGTTATTTTGACATCAATAACACCGGTGAGGTGACAGTGGCCCCCGTCAAGGAAGAAGGGGTCAGTATTTCCATTGTCGACGTTGCCCGGGAGGCCCGGGAGCAGGGGTTGCATTTCCCCATGCTGATCCGTTTCCATGATCTTCTGCGCAATCGGGTGGAGCGGATTAACCGGGCGTTTTCCGAAGCCATTGCCGAGGACGGCTACCGCAATGAGTACCGGGGGGTTTACCCCATCAAGGTCAATCAGCTGCGGGAGGTGGTGGAGGAGATTCTGGATGCCGGCCGCGACTTTCATCATGGCCTGGAGGTGGGTTCCAAACCGGAACTGCACGCGGCCCTGGCCCTGCACGAGGACCCCGAAAGCCTGGTGATCTGCAACGGCTATAAAGACGAGGATTACGTCCGGGTGGCGTTGATCGGCCGCAAGCTTGGCAAGAAGGTGGTCCTGGTGGTGGAGAAGGTCGAGGAGGTCCACCAGATCATCGCCATGGTGAAAAAAATGAAGGTGGAGCCGCTGATCGGTTTCCGGGTGCGGCTGATGAGCGGCGGCAAGGGCAAATGGGCCCAGAGCGGCGGCGAGAATGCCAAGTTTGGCTTGAGCACCATCGATATCATGCGGGCCTCCAAGCTGCTCCAGGAAGCCGGGCTGGCCCATTGCCTCAAGCTGATCCATTTTCATATCGGTTCCCAGGTGCCGGATATTCTGACCATTAAAAAGGCGGTGCGGGAAGGGGCGATGTTTTTCGCCAAGCTGAGCAAGCTGGCCCATCCGGCCTGTGAAACGCTCTATCGAACCAGTGCAGGTAGATATTGGCAAGCAGAGGAGAAATCACTCCGCCTTGAGGAGTACCACGGCGCGGATATATCTTCTTGCCGTGTCCCCCTTGATGG
>PWOG01000153.1 GCA_003557565.1 Desulfobulbaceae bacterium | reverse complement strand
GCTGGAATCGCGAACCTTCGTTCCCAATCAGGCCGCATTCATACTGTGGCCCCTCGTCACCGGAACCCTCGGGCTCGGCGCCCTCGCCCTGCTTCTACTCGTCATCGCTCCCTTCTGGGGGGTCCACCTGCTGGTGGCCGGCTTCTTCGTGGTGCCCGGGTTCTTCCTTCTCATCGGCTCGAGCGTCGCCTCGCGAATCGTGCAGGCCCGGAAGACGAGTTACACCTTCCACGATGACCGGGTTGTCTTCCGGACGGGGGGCATCCTTTCGAACCGGACGATCGAGCTCCAGCTCCGCAACGTCACGCAGGCCGAACTTCGCATTCCCTTCATCGAGAACCGCATCTTCGGGACGGGTGTGGTGAGTGTGACGAGTGCGGGGACCGAACACTCCAGGATCGTGCTTGCCCATCTGGACGAGCCGGAGGAGGTGCACGAACACCTCCTGGACCGGATGCGGGGGAGTGGGTTCAGCCTGGCGCGCCGGGAACGCCTGATCGACACCCGACCCAGCTTCGCCGCCCTGGCCTTCCGGGAGGGGGGAGTGATGCTGCTGGCGTTCGTGTTCGTCGTGGCGATCGTCGGAGTGGCCCTGGGCCTTGGAGGCGCAGAGGTCATGGAGCGGCTTGGCCTCGAAACGGTGGAGGAGCTGCTCGCCTTCATGGCGCGGGGGCGCACCCCGGCCGGCGAGAGCGCCTTCCAGCTCCGCTTCGCCTTCGCCGGTGCGGTGACGGCCGCCGGGGCCCTGAGCCTCCTGGTCCTGGTCGGCGCAGCAAAGCAGGCGGCCGTGCACTTCACGCGCCGGTACACCCTGCATGACGATGTCGTGGAATACGAGACGACGCTCTTCGGGCTGAACCGAGTCGTGATCCCCGTCGAGAATCTGGCTGATGTCACGACCAAGCAGGGCCTCTTCGGACGACTCCTCCGCATCGCCGACGTGGAGCTGAGCTGCCAGGGGGCCACGCAGGCGATCTCGTTCCACGCCCTTCCTGATGCCCGACGGTTCAGAGAGACGCTGCGCGGTATCCTCGACCCCGACGGCCGGGGGCAGCCGGACGGGGTTCCGGCCGAGGGCGCCCCCGAGCATGGAGACGCCCCGGGCCCGGTGGTTGTGGAGGTAACGGCGATGGGGGCGCCGGCGACCGCCACAGGTATTGCGGCTACCGGCCCCTCCCGGAGTTCGCACCCGGCTTCCCGCCCCACTCCCGAGCACTCCCGACCACGGCTCGAGTACCGGCCCTTCTTCCGGCGGGATGCCGCCGGCGGGATCTGGCGGCAGTGTCGCCGCTTCGCCCTCCCCCTCGTCCTCCTCGTCACCGCCCCCTTGACGCTGCCGCTTGTGCCTGTCGAGGGCTTCGACGCAACCCGATGGCTCGTGCATCTCCCCCTCGCCCTCGCCGTCGTCGTCGGCTTGTTCGTGATCACACTGGTCGGTTCGATTACGGGGGCGTTGCTCCGCACGAGGGCACGACGCTACGAGCTGGGGGGAGGAAAGCTCTCGGCGACCCACACCCGGGTATCCCGCACGGAGGTGGAGTTCACCTTCAGCCAGATCACTTCGGTGGTCGTCACGCGGCGGATCCTCGACCGCCTGATGGGCACGGCCACGATCCACTTCTTCTCCATCGGGGCGCAGCACCCTGTGGTCTTCGAGCACCTGAGAAGGGGAAGGGAAGCCTCCGCCGAAATCCTCGATCGACTCGGTATGCCGGACGGAGAGCCCGGGGACGTCATCCGCCCCGACCTCGGCCCCGGCGTCTACCTGAGAGCAAGAGCCAGTGGTCTGACGACCTCGGTGGTCCTGATCGGAGCGTCCATGGCCGGGGCCGTCCTGACCCCGTTGGCCCTTCTCGCCATACCGCTGGTCCTGGTCGTCGCGGGGTCGCGGGTCCTGGCCGACGTGGTCGAGATGCGTCATGCGGCCCTCGAGCTCCATGCGGGGCACCTGGTGGGCGCACGGGGCGTCCTGAACAAGAGGCGGCATGCGGCGCCCCTCCGGCAGATCAAGGACCTGAGGTCGCTCACCTACCCTGTCTCTCCCCACGGCGCACTCACCTTCTTTGCGGGAGGCGGGTCGAGCTTCACCCTGTCCTTCGTTCGGGAGGCGCATGCGGCGCTCGACAGGCTCGACGCCCTCCTGCACGCCCATCCTCAGCATGAAGCCACATCGGTCGTCCCCTTCGACGTCACGGCCGTGCTCACCGCCTCGCCCGACGTGCGGGCACCCCTGGCCCGGACCGCACTCCTGTCGCTTCTGGTGGTCCCTGCGGGTGCCCCGATCCTGATCTTCGTCGGGATCCTTGCCGCCCCCCTGCTCACCGTGGCGATCCCGCTCCTGGTCCTCGCGCCCTTCATACTGGTGGCCGGCCACTACATGCGCCTGAAGCGGACCCGCTACGAGCTCCAGGAATCCAGGGTCTTGCATTCAAGCGGGATCCTCCGACGTGGCCGGTTCAGCGTGCTTCTGGACCGGATCGATCACCTGGCCACCGCTCAGGGCCCACTGCATCGGATGTTCGATACAGGCAACATCTCGATCTACACGACCGGGAGCCCCCACGTCGAACTGGTCCTCCGCGATCTGCGCGGATACGCCGGCTGGGTGGACCGGATCGAGCCCCGCCTCCCCTCATCGCGTTCGCGGCGGGCCGGCGCCCCTGGATCACCCTCCGGCGATGCGCCGCCGGCCTCGGACGAGAGCCCCGTGATGGCGAAGGCCGAGGGGCAAGAGACACCGATGAGTGACGGAATGGGCGGATAGGAAGGACAAGGGATAGGAATTTCAGACGCCCTCTTTGGGGCGGGGGCAAGGTAGTACGCGGCATCTTGCCGAGGAACCGGCCGAGAAGTGGGTGATGGCGGGGGCGTCTACAGGCGCGGGAGGCGCCGGAGAGCAGCCGAAGCCGAGGTGGACGAGGCGCCATGGGAATCGGGGCCCGAGGGATATTCGGATGGGCGGTACTTCACGTCCGTGCATATCGGGCTCGGTGAGCCGATACACCAAGCGAGGTTCCGGCGAGGTGAGCGCCTCGAGACCGGCGGGGGCGTGGAGTCGCTCAGGGCGAAAGGC
>PWOG01000099.1 GCA_003557565.1 Desulfobulbaceae bacterium | reverse complement strand
TCGGGGTAGGAGCGGCGGTATCTGTCGCCATGCAGGTACATGTCGCTGTAATAAAGCTGGCGGATGGTGGGAGACTTGAATGAACGGCCGGCCGAGGCCCGCAGGGTGGTGGCCGAGGCCAGCCAGTACATGGCGCTGAGCTTGGGGTTGATTTCGGCGCCGAAGGTGGAGTGGTCTTCCACCCGCACCCCGGGCACCAGGGTAAGCCGGTAATCGAGCAGCTGGATTTCATCCTGGATGAAAAAGCTGGTGGTTCTTACGTTCTCGTCGATGCTGAGGGTGGAAGGGTCGGCATCGTCGGGAAAGTTTTCTGATACATAATCCAACCGCTGATGCAGATACTCCAGTCCGGTGGTGATGGTGTGGCGTTTCAGGTAACGGGTGTAGGTCAATTCCGCCTGATCATAGCCGATCTCGCCGTGCCGGTAACCGTGGCCAAAGCCCGGAAAACCGGTGACAAAATCCTGCCAGTAGCGATAGCCCCGCAAGTTGATTTGCCGGTCCTGGTCGCGATGGCTGAGGCCGCCGGAAAAGCGATAGGAATCGTATTCGCGATCATAACGGGCCTCTGAGCCCTGGGCCAATTCCCGGTGGGACTGGCTCAGGTTGACCCCCAGATCATAGGAAAGATGATCGGTAAGTTCGGTCTGCCATTTGCCCTGCATGGCGTGGCGCTTGGTTTTGGCCGGATCAACGCCGATGCCTTCATCGGCCTCGTGGCTGTAAAGCAGGTGGTAGCCGGAATTTTCCAGGGCCGGCCCGCCCACCGAGGCATGGGCCCGATAATGATCCCGTGAGGGTTTGTTGACGCGGGAACCGTCGCTTTTCTTGAGCATCCGGTAGCGCCCGTAAGTGGTGCCCACGGTGCCCGAGGTTTGCCCCGGTACCCGCCGGGTGATGATGTTCACCACCCCCGCCAGGGCGTCGGCGCCATACAGGGCGGAGGCCCCGCCTTTGACCACTTCAATGCGTTCCACCATGCTCAAAGGAATCTGGTTGAGGCTGATCCCGTAATCGCCATGGGCCCCTATTTCGCCGTGGGTACGCCGGCCGTCAATGAGGACCAGGCCGTAACCGTGGTTGAGCTGCAGCCCACGCATGGTAGCCCGCAGGTTGTCGGCGCCGATGACTTCGTCCAGCATGGAGGTGTTGATGCCGGGAATGGTTTTCAAGGCTTCGATGATGTTTTGCGACGGTATTCGGTCCAGGTCCTCGCGGGTGATAACATGGGTTTCCACCGGCACATCGGCCAAGGTGTGAGGTGTCCTGGTGCCGGTGACCACTATTTCTTCCAGTTGTACCGCCCCGGTTTGGTATTCGGCGGCCAGGGCCGGCAGAGGCAGGCACAGGCCCAGGAAGGGGAGCAGCAGAACCCTTTTCATTTTTCTGGGTAAACACATGTGGTCAATCCTTCTGATGAAATCATCAATACTACGGTTTGCTCATATCTGGTCCGTAATTTATGACTGGCGGCCGGCTCCGTGTTACGAAACACGAAAACTTGCTACATACTATCTCGATGCCTGTATGTCAACTCCGGATGCCAAATTAAACGTGATCATGATTTTAGTTGGCGATTTGTAGCAAGGCGGTTGCACAAAGGGACAAACTGGACAGTAACCTGGCATGGTGTATCGGCGGCTGAACCGGGAACAGGGGGGTGTTTACAGATTTTTAAGGTTGCCGGCGAAAGTTAGATTAAATTAACTATTGCAGGGCCCTCTGATTTGTGCTAAAAGTTTGGAAGGCCTTACTTTGGTGAGCAACCTTTAATTGATTACAGGGGGGATACAAAATGAGAGCTCTTTCACTTTATGGTGCTGCCAAAAGCAATTGCTGCGTGCTGGAAAGCGCCCCGGCGGAATCCCTGCTCCATTCGTTGGGGTTGCGCCAGGGGGTTGAGGTGTCGGTGGTCAGTCGCCAGCCCTTTGGCGGACCGATAGTAGTGCGCCTGGGCCGCCGTTGTCTGGCTATTTCCAAGGACATTGCCGAACAGATTAATATCCGCGAACTGACCTGATTTTTCACCCCCATGGACTGTCAAGGCTGCAATAAATGCGATCCCGGCGCCGCCGGCGGCGAAGGCGCCCTGCGCCTGCTGCTGATGGGCAACCCCAATGTGGGCAAAAGCGTCATCTTCTCCCGCCTGACGGGAATGGACGTCAATACCGCCAACTACGCCGGCACCACCGTCAGCTACACCCGGGGGCGGATCCGCAACCAGGGCCGGGAATCCCTGCTCATCGACGTTCCCGGCACCTATTCCTTAAGCGCCACTTCGCCGGCCGAGGAGGTGGCGGTTAAACTGCTGAGCCAGGGCGCCCATGTGGTTGTCTGTGTGCTGGACGCCACCAACCTGGAACGAAACCTGCCCCTGGCCCTGCAGATCCGCCAGACCGGAGTGCCCCTGGTCTTCGCCCTCAATCTCAGCGACGTGGCTAGTCGGCGGGGAATCGACATCGATGCCCGGGCCCTGAGCCGAGAACTGGGCGGGCCGGTGATTCCCACCGCCGCCGTCAAAGGTGCCGGGCTCAAGGAGTTGCTGGATGCGGCTTTGGCCGCCGCCGGGGCCGGACGGAAAACCGGGCCGGCGGCTGATTCCTCCGGGAAAGCCGAGCCTGTGTCGCCGTCCGCCATGGCCGCGCCCCCTCCTGTTCATTTGCCACCCGCTTTTCCCGACTATTGGGAAGAGGCCGGACGAATCACCGCCGCAGCGCAGCAGGACCGACAGGGGCCGCCGGGCCTCTGGGACCGGATCGAGGCCCTGACCATCCAGCCCTTCCCCGGCCTGCCCATCGCCCTGCTGGTCCTGATCACCGCCATGGGGGTGGTGGTGGGCGGCGGCAAGGGACTGCGGGCCCTGGTGCTGCTGCCTTTGTTCGACAACCACGTGGCCCCGGCCATCACCACTGCCGTCTCCTCCTTCGTGGCCGAGGGGGTATGGCTCAATGTGCTGGTGGGGGAATACGGGATGCTGATCAAGGGCATCGAGTGGCCCATCGCCCTGATTCTGCCCTACGTGGCCCTCTTCTATGTGGTGATGTCCTTCCTGGAGGACAGCGGTTATCTGCCCCG
>PWOG01000144.1 GCA_003557565.1 Desulfobulbaceae bacterium | reverse complement strand
GTCCTTAACTATAGTTACGATCGACCCTCAGCTTAAAACTGAAAAAGCCGGCCCCGGCCAGACGGCCGGGGGCGGCTTTTTCGGTGCTGCTCTCCGGGCGACGTCAAACTGGCAACATCATCCGGGTCGCATCTTGATCGGAACTCAGCCCAGCTCTTTCATGATCGCGTCCGTAACCTCGCCGATTGAGGGGCGGCCATCCACCGAGATTACCTTGACGCCGCCGCCCAGTTGCTTGAAGAAGTTGACGGCGGCCATGGTGCCGGTCTTATCGTCGTAGTAGATGTCGTGCCGCTTGTCGATGGCTTCATCGTCCTGGTCATCGGGCCGGGTTTTGAGATCCCCGCCACAGACCCGGCACACCATCTTGCCATCCTTTTCCACTGGCTTGATGGCATCAAAGGCGATATGGTTGGGGTGGTTGTTGTCGTTGACACAGAGCCGCCGGCCGGTGATCCGCAACTTGGCCACATCCCGGGGCAGCACGATCTCGATGACGTAATCGAGATTCATCCCGGCATCCTTGAGGGCTTTATCCAGTGATTCAGCCTGGACCTTGTTGCGGGGAAAGCCGTCCAGGATCCAGCCCTGCTTGCAGTCATCCTCCTGCAGCCGGTTGAGAATCATGGGGATGGTGATATCATCGGGAACCAGATCACCGCGGTCGATATACTCCTTGGCCTGTTTACCCAAATCGGTGTCGCCCTGGATGTTCTGCCGGAAGATCGCCCCGGACTCGATATGGGGCATGCCGTATTTTTTCTGCACAATGGCCCCCTGGGTACCTTTACCGCTGCCGTTGGGTCCGAAAACCAGAATGTTCATCGGCTCACTCCTTTTGCGTGGATGTTGGTGGGAAAATGACGAAACCCGCTTAAAAGCGAGAAACTCGCGAAAATCACCGCAACTATAAACCACGCAAGAATGAATGCCAAACAAAAACGACACAAAAATGAATGGCGCCTCATCCGGCAGGGACCATAAAAACCCGCACCGGGAACGACGATTATGAGCAAAACCACAATTCACTGCCCCAGCTGCGGTCATGGCTGGCAGGTCTGGCAAAATCCCCTGCCGACGGTGGATATCATCATCGAAACGGCTTCCGGGATCGTGCTGATCAAACGTAAAAATCCCCCGCCGGGCTGGGCCCTGCCCGGCGGGTTTGTCGATTACGGCGAAAGCCTGGAACAGGCGGCCGTACGGGAAGCCCAGGAAGAAACCGGGCTGACGGTAAAACTGCGGCGGCAGTTTCATACCTATTCCGATCCCCGGCGGGATCCCAGAAGACACACCATCAGCACGGTTTTCATTGCCGAGGCCGTCGGCGGCACCCTGCAGGCAGGCGATGACGCCGCCCGGGCGGCAATTTTCCCCCGGAACCAACTGCCGGAACTGGCCTTCGACCACCACCGGATTATTGCCGACTACTTTGGCCGTCTACTTTGATAAAAGCCGCTGACAAATTGCCGCCGCCGACGGGGCCACCCCTCAGTCGAAGGGATAAGCAACCAGTTCCTGGTAGTCCAGCAACTCGCCGCCGCCGACCCGGTCCCTGAATTCCGCCGCCTCATCCCGGGAGGCAAAGGCCAGAGGATGCTGATGGCCGGGGGCCGCCACCACATAATGGGCATCGGTCATCAGCACTTCATCTCCGGAGTGATAGTCAAATACTTTTGCGGTGAACTGAAAGGAAGAAAGCTCGATGGCACAGAGCTCGTTGTTGCGCCAGTAAACGGCGCAGACGATATCGGGGTAGGCACTGGCGCCGTCAATATCGGCCACCGCAGAATATTTGCGCTGCTCACCGGTGACCGGGGAAGTCAACGGCCGGCACTCGTCGGCGTCATCCCCCGCAGCTGTCTGCAACCCCGGCCCGATCAACAAGAAACCTGCCAGCAGAACCGACCATTTTACAATCTTCATTGGGCTTATCCTCCACAACCGTTTTTAATCATCTGCCGTCCAAACCCCAACCATTACTGCCGCATACCCGCTACCGCTGTCAAAAATTCTATCTCCCAACGGCCTGCACGGCAAGAAAAATATACCACTGGGTAACATCGGCACAAGCTCCCCGCCAACTTGTGGGAAGGCAACTGGACACGGGGTATCTTTCGGCGGTTGCCCCGAGGATGCTTACCTGCTTACCTGCTTGACAGTTTTATCACCCAGGGATAATTTCAACCGATCAAAATGGTTGGCGCCGAAAAAAGCGGCGACGCCGTCTGGGCGCACCTTGTAACTGTTTGTTTGGGAGAATAAACATGTATTTCCCCGCCGCCGGCATCGAAGTCAGTATCTGGATCCCCCCCCTGGTGGCTCTGGTTATCTCTTTTTTTACTTCCATGGGCGGGGTTTCCGGGGCTTTTCTGCTGCTCCCCTTTCAAATGTCGATTTTGGGCTACACCAGTCCTTCGGTCAGCGCCACCAATCAACTTTTCAATATCGTGGCGATACCCGGCGGGGTTTACCGCTATTTCAAGGAAGGGCGAATGGTCTGGCCCCTGGTCTGGGTGGTGGTGGCCGGCACCCTGCCCGGCGTCTTTTTGGGCGCCATCATCCGCCTGACCTGGCTGCCCGACCCCACCAGCTTCAAACTTTTCGCCGCCGCCGTTCTGCTTTATATCGGCGGCAGAATGATCATGGATCTGCTGCGGCCGGCCGCCGGCGGGGGCGGCAGCGAACAGCGCTTCCAGGAACTGGTGCGCAGCCATCGCCAGCGGGCGGCTGAAGCCGGAGCGGAGTCACCCGAAGCGCTGCCGGTGGTCCGGGTTACCCATTTCAACCGCAAACGCCTGGGTTACACCTTCTACGGCGAACAGTTCGATATTCCCTTCTGGGGGATTTTTGGCCTGAGCCTGGCGGTGGGGGTGGTGGGCGGCATCTACGGCATCGGTGGCGGCGCCATCATCGCCCCATTCTTTGTTTCCGTATTCGGCCTGCCGGTTTATACCGTGGCCGGAGCCGCCCTCACCGGCACCTTTGTCACCTCGGTGGCCGGCGTGGCCTTTTACCAAGTGCTGGCCCCTTTCTACCCGGAAATGTCGGTGGCCCCGGACTGGCTGCTGGGGCTGCTGTTTGGTCTGGGCGGCATGGCCG
>PWOG01000128.1 GCA_003557565.1 Desulfobulbaceae bacterium | reverse complement strand
CCTGGTCGATCAGGGCTCCGAGTCCAGGACCTTGACACTCCTCGACCTCGATACGGGAACTCGGAGGGGAACGCGAGTCGACGTAGCGATGGCCTTCATCGCGGTCGATCCCTCTGGCACCCTATACGCCATCCGCGACTCTGGAGTGAGAGAGTCGGTGGCGTTCTCGTGGTGGCTGGCGGAACGCCCATGCGTTCAGCACCACCAACAACCTTTACCCTGAGGAGGAGAGGACCATGCGAATGAAAGAGGTAGTGGGAGCGGCGTTAGCCGTGGTGCTGCTGCTGTTTGTAGCCGGTGAGTTGGCGGCGCAGTGCGAGGAGTGCGACTTAAACACCGGCGGGTGTGTCCCCACGTCCGAGGATATGGTGTGCATCTTCTGGGTGGACGATCCGGTCCTCGGCACCGGCTGCGACGATTCTGGTGCCCCTCCGGGGAGCTGCAGCGGCGGCGGCTCGCCCCCGGGCGGCGGCGACGGGTTCGCGTCCACCGTGGACATCACCGGTCTCCCGGCGCTGGCGGCGTCTCTTGCGGGCCTGGTCGACGCCGACGTTGGCTGGATCCGGCGGCCATGCGACGATGCGGTGCTTCGGTTCGCCTACGCCCAGGAAGAGATCGTATGGATCGCCAGGGCGTCCGAGCGGCTGTCCCTTTGAGGCCGCTCGACCGGGCCCCACATGAGGGGCCTGATGCGGGGGGGAGAGACCGTCTCCCCCCCGCAGGGCTTCGCCTCGCGGGGCTGTCCGCCGCCCTCGGCCTCGCCCTCTCCGGCCTCCCCGCCCCCGCCTCGGCACAAGAGGAACCGCCGGAGCGGTACCGGGCCGTTCCCGAGCTTTCTGTGGGCGATGTCGACGGCCCCCTCGCGCTTACGAGGGTCGAGTCGATCATCGTCGTGGGCTCCCGGGTGCTCGTATCCCAGCCGTCGGAGCGGGTGATCCGCGTCCTGGACGCGGCGTCCGGGGAGCTCCTCACCGAGTGGGGGAGCACGGGGGATGGTCCGGGGGAGATGAGGCGGCTGTCGGCGATGATAGTCGCCGGGTCCGCGGTCATCGTTCTGGACAGCCAACTCCACCGGGTCACGACGTTCACCTTCGACGGTGACGTAGTTACGAGCGAGCGATTCCAGCGGTATGAGCCGTCGACTCCTTTCAGGGCCGGCGGGTTCGCGCTTCCCGCGGGCGACGGAAACCTTGTGGCGACCGCGACGGTTCGAACTCCTGAATGGGAAGATGCACCAGACCTCTTTCCTTGGCGGACCGTAGACTTGGATGGTCACGTAATCGATACATTGCCGGCGTGGGCGCCGAAGCAGCGTAGCGTCGTCTTGATACGAGGAGACGGCGGTAGCAGCGTCTTCAGCCGTCCCCTCCACCAGGGAGATCGCTTCGCCATGTCCGTGGACGGCTCCCGGTTCGTACAGGCGCGGGATCGAGAGGGGACCGGCCTGTCGCTCGCGATCTACCACATCGAGGACCGGCGGACCGAGGAGGTGGCCCTGGGCCTTCCTCCGGTACCCGTCCCTCCCGATGTAGCAGCGCGGCTGGAGGACGCGGTCGTCGATGCACTCGGGGCACGAGGGGTTCCGACCGGACTCAGCCGGGCGGAGGTGGTGAGGGCGTTGGCATTCCCCTCCCGGATCCCCGCCGTAGATGAGATGTTCGTGACCGCCACGGGCGAGACCTGGCTTCGAGAACCGGCCTTCGGCACGAGCACGCACCTCTGGAGGGTCGTGGGCCCGGACGGGACCCTGACCGCGACGGTGGAGGTGCCGCGAGGGATCGTGCTGCGGGATCGGGACGGCGAGCACGTCTGGGGGTTCCGCGTGGACCCGACCTTCGGGGTGACCACCGTGGAGCGGCTCCGGCTCGAGGCGGTGCCCGAGGGCGGGGAGTAGGGGGTTCGGTTGTCGCTGTCGCTGCGGCCCTCCCGCAGGTGAGGTGACCGTGTCGCCGGGGGCGAAGAACGTGCCCTGGTCCAAGGCAGCGAACGAGAACGGCACCTTCAAGAGCGCCGGGGAGCTACGGGAGATCTACGAGGCGGCCGGGGTAGGCTCCAAGTCCGAGACCATCGCCTACTGCCGGATCGGTGAGCGCTCGAGCCACACCTGGTTCGTGCTGAACGAACTCCTGGGCCACGAGAACGTTCGGAACTACGACGGGTCGTGGACGGAGTACGGCTCGCTGGTGGGTGTGCCGGTGGAGCAGGGAGCGGGCGCGTAGACATCGAGTTGGGTTGGGTCGGGTCAGGGGCGGCGGAAACCGCACCCGCCCGCCCGATGAAGGTGCGCTGGGAAGCCCCCCAGCCGGCGAGAGGGAAGATCGCCGGTTGGGGGCTTTCGCTTGCCCGGCGACCCGGGACGGACGTCGAATCTTGCCCCGTCAATCCCCCCCCGTATCTTATGGCTGTATAGGTACGTGCAGTTGCTCTGTCCTTTCGCACAGGAGACGCCTCGTGTCGACGGTACTTGTCTTCGCTGGCACGCCGTCGCTCGGGGAGGAGATCGGGCGCGTGGTGCAGCGGGCGGTGCCCGACGTCGAGTGGTGCGTGACGTGCGACTGGGCCGGGGTCGTGGCACAGCTCTTTCCGACATCGCCCCGGGTTCTGCTGGTGGACAAGGGCGTTCTGAGCGACGGGGTCCCGTCGAAGCTCGCCTCGGTGCGCCGCGACCTCTCGTGGCTGCCCGTGATCGTCCTTGCCGAGGCGAGCGAGCTCCCCGGCGATGTGGTACTCGCACTGGTGGAGGCGAGAGTGCGGCACTTTGTGTGCGTGGAGACGCTCGAGGACGCCGAGGGATTCAGGTCGGCTCTGGGCCTGTGACCTCCCGGCCCAGGTCGCCGCCGCGCTGAGGGCCCACTGGCACCCGAGGCCCGTGCCGGCCGTGGTGATGAGGGCCGTGGACTTCGCGGTCCAGCGGGCCAGCCAGCGGTTCAAGATGGGTGACATGGCGAAGGCGCTGTGCAAGTCGAAGCGGACGCTCCGGAGGGAGTTGAAGGACGAGGGCGCACTTCCTCCGGATGAGCTGATCCAGTGGGGGCGGGCCCTGCGGGCCGTAGAGACGTTCGAGATGGATCCGGGGGCGTCCGGAGAGGCCGTGGCCTACGAGTTGGG
>PWOG01000075.1 GCA_003557565.1 Desulfobulbaceae bacterium | reverse complement strand
GGGACCACCCTCCGGCCGCCCGTTGTGGCGGGCATTGAGCCGGCTCCGCCGCCGGCGACCGTTGGCGCCGATGGGACGCGTCATCAGGCCGGCTGCCTGATCTGTGGCCAGGAAATTCAATACTCCCGGGAAGAACGGCCCCATTCCTGCTATTACTGCGGCGGCACCCAAAAGACCAACGCCGTTTGCCGCCACGGTCATTATGTCTGTGATGACTGTCATCAGCGCGACGGCCTGTCGGCCATCCGGATGATCTGCAGTGCAACCAAAGAACAGGACATGCTGGCCCTGCTGGCAGAAATTCGCCGGCATCCGGCCATTCCCATGCACGGCCCGGAACACCATGCCCTGGTGCCGGGGGTGATCCTGGCCACCTATCGCAACCGGGGCGGCGAACTTGCCAGGGAATCCATTCTCACCGGTATCGAGCGGGGTGCCAAGGTGCCCGGCGGGGTTTGTGGATTCTGGGGCAACTGCGGGGCCGCCTCGGGAGTGGGGATCGCCTTCAGCGTCCTGCTGGCCGCCACTCCGCTGACCCCTCAACCCCGCAGCACGGTGCAGGGAATCACCTCCCGGGTGCTGGGGGCCGTGGCAAAAATCACCGGGGCCCGCTGCTGCCAGCGGGAGTCCTTCACCGCCCTGCGCCAGGCCGCCGCTATTTCCCGTGAACTGCTGCCGGTTTCCCTGCTGGCCGAAGCCGACTTTTCCTGCCTTCAGGCCGCCGCCAACCCGCAGTGCATTCGCCGGCAATGCCCCCTGGCGAGATAAGCGATCACTGGGCACCGAATCATGCGCCCCGCGCGACTGTGCTTACGGGACAAACCCAAGTGTTGGGTTGCCTGGTAAAGTGTTTGACGCCGGCAGCACCAGTAGAGTTTCAACGGTGTCGTTGTGCATCAGATTTTAAAGTGGTAAATCTCTGGTTGAGCACTTTTAGCCTTTGTTGCTTTTGGCCCGGATCTTTATCATGGAGCGTGAAATATGGTGTATTTTGCTGGCAAGCGGGGTTTGGTCCTGATTATTGGCATCTTTTTGTTCCTTGCCGCCTGGGGGCCACAGGGTGGCTCCCCGGCAGCCGCGGCAGAGCAGGTCACCATGGGGGTTCTGACCTATCGGCCGGCGGATGTTACCCAGCAACGATGGCAGCCGCTGGCGGATTACCTTAATGAAACCGTAAAGGGTTTGAATATCGAACTGCGGGCCCTTAATTTCCCTGCCCTGGAAGAAGCGATCGCCCGCAGCGAAATCGACTTTGTCCTTACCAATCCCGCCCATTACGTGCAACTGTCCCAGCGGGACCAGTTGTCTTCACCCCTGGCCACCATGATCAACCTGGTGGATGGCACCCCCGCGAGAAATTTCGGCGGCGTGCTCCTGGTTCCCGACCATCGTGAAGATCTGCGGCGGCCGGCGGATCTGAAGAATCAAGTGGTGGCCACCGTGTCCCTGCAATCCCTGGGCGGCTTTCAGGCGCAGGCCCTGGAGTTGCGGAACCACGACATTGATGTTTTCCGGGACGTCACCCTGCTGGAGACGGGAATGCCTCATGATGCGGCCGCCTATGCCCTTGTAAACGGCGAGGCCGATGCCGCCTTTGTCCGCACCGGGGTCCTGGAGGCCCTGGTGAGCGAAGGACGGCTGGAACCCAGGGCGGTCAGGGTGCTTAACCCGCAGTCCCGCCAGGATTTTCCTTTTGCCCTTTCCACCGCGATCTATCCCGAATGGTCTTTGGCCGCTCTGGTTCACTCCGATGAGCAGATGGCCCTGGATGTGGCGGCGGCCATTTTTTCCCTGCCCCATGGCGGCGAGATTGCCGCTCGAACAGGGATTCACGGCTTTACCGTACCGGCGGATTACCGGCCGGTGGAGCAGTTGTTGCGTGATTTGCGGCTACCGCCCTTTGACCAGTCTCCGGCTTTTACCTTGGGAGATGCCTGGGAGCGCTGGCAATGGCAGTTAATCTCCGGGTTGCTGGCCATTTTTTTATTGCTGATGCTGGTCACCGGCCTGGTGTATGCCCGGCGCCGGGTACAGCGGGAAAGGGCGTATATTTTGAACTTGCTGGCCGGCCTGGGTGAAGGAGTATTCGGTACCGACATGAAGGGCAGATGCACCTTTGTTAACGACACCGCCCTGTCCATGCTGGGTTTTACCGCCGATGAGGTGATCGGGGCCGACCATCACCGGTTGTTTCATCATCAAACCGTCGATGGTGGGGATTATCCTGAAACCGAGTGTCCGGTCTACCTCACCAAACGTGATGATCGTGTCCGTCGCCAGGAGGAATGGTTTCTGCGTAAAGACGGCACCGGCTTTCCCGTGGAACTGGTGGTTACCCCTTTGCGAGACGAGGGGGAAACCAGGGGTGCCATCGTGGCCTTCCAGGATCTCAGCCAGAGCCGGGAGACCAAACAGCGTTTGAGCAGGAAAAAACAGGAGCTGAACCGTACCAGCTCCGATCTGGAGCAGTTCGTCTGCGCCGCCTCCCACGATCTGCGGCAGCCTTTGCGGATGGTCAAGGGTCATCTGCAAATGCTCAAGCGCAGTCTGGCCGACCGTTTAAGCGAGAATGAACAAAATTACCTGTTTTACGCTCTTGACGGGGCCGGGAAAATGGATGAGATGATATTGGGCCTGCTTAAGTATTCCCGGGTGGGGCGCAAAAGCGAGCCCAAGGCTTTTTTGGCCACTAGGGATGTTGTGAATGATGCCCTTAATTTTTTGGACCCGGAAATTAAAAAATCCGGGGCGGATATCAAGATTGATGGCACCTGGCCACAAGTGCTGGCAAGCCGGGACGAGCTGATCCGGCTGTTTCAGAACCTGCTTGGAAATGCCATAAAATATGTCCCCCCCGGTACCGTGCCGAAAATTGAGGTGGAGTCCCAGGTGGCGGTCGGTCGCTGGTGGGTGGAAATCCGCGACAATGGTATAGGTGTTGATCCGGAGAGCCAATCGTCATTGTTCAAACTTTTTTCCCGCCCGCATTTACCGCAGCAGTTCGAAGTTGAAGGCACCGGCATCGGCCTGGCCCTGTGCTGCAAAATAGTCGAGCACCACGGTGGCACCATCGGGGTGGAATCTGCCGGCCATGGGCAGGGCAGTACCTTCTGGTTCGAGATGCCCGTTAACCGGTCCGCTGATTAATAACCACCGCCCGAAAAAATAAATTACCTTATATCATGAAAGAAATACCTGGCAAGTGGTATGCAAATCTGCTCTTCGGACTGTTTTTGCTGGTGGCAGTCTGGGCAACGGGGGGAAGCGTGCCGGCGTTTGCCGGCAACCATTTTACCCTTGGGATCCTGGCCTTTCGTCCGCTGCCGGAGACTCAGGAAAAGTGGCAACCCCTGGCGGATTATCTCAATGAAACAGTTGCTGAGCTGAATCTTGAACTGCGGGTCCATTACTACCAGGAACTGGAAAAAGCAATCGCTGCCGGCGAGATCGATTTTGTGCTCAGCAACCCCGCCCATTACGTCATGCTGGCCCAGCGCGACCAGTTGTCCTCCCCCCTGGCTTCCCTGATCAACGAGGCTCAAGGGGAGTCCTTAAGGAGATTTGGCGGGGTTATTCTGGTTCCTTCCGAGCGGCACGAACTGAATGAGGCGAAAGACCTGAAAAATCTGACTATTGCCACCGTTGGGACCAAGTCTTTGGGCGGTTTCCAGATGCAGGCATTTGAGCTTCGGCAACAAGGGGTGGATGTTTTTCAGGAAGTCACCCTTATGAAAACGGGGATGCCCCAAGATGCCGCCATCGAGGCCATGCTCGACGGTCGGGCCGACGCCGCCTTTGTCCGCAGCGGGGTCATGGAAGCCATGGTCAATGAGGGCCGGCTGGATGCGGCAGCGGTCCGGGTTTTTAATCAGCGCTCCCAGTCCGATTTCCCCTTTGCCCTTTCCACCCGGCTTTATCCCGAATGGCCCTTTGCCGCCCTGGGGCACACCGATGAGCAGATTGCTCTGCGGGTGGCGTCCGCCATTTTCGACCTGCCCCATAACGGTGAGATCGCCAACCAACTCGGAATTTACGGCTTTACGGTGCCCGCCGATTACCGACCGGTGGAGAGACTGCTGCGTGACTTGCGCTTGCCGCCCTTTGACCAGTCTCCGGCCTTTACCGTGCAGGACGCCTGGGAACGTTGGCAGTCGCAGTTTCTCTTTGCTCTGCTGGCGGTTCTTTTGCTGCTGCTGCTGATCACCGCCATGATCCGGGGCCGGCGCAGAGTGGAACAGGAACAGGCCTACACCCTGAAGCTGCTGGCCAGCCTGGGAGAGGGGGTCTACGGTACGGACCAAAACGGCAGCTGCACCTTTATTAATGATGTCGCCCAGACCCTGCTGGGGTATACCGCCGAGGAAGTGATCGGCCATAATCAGCACCAGCTTTTTCATCATCATACCCCCGATGGCCGGGACTATCCCGAAACCAACTGCCCGATCTGCCTTACCACCCATGACGGCCGGGTCCGTCGTCTGGAAGAATGGTTTTTTCGTAAAGACGGCAGCGGTTTTCCCGTGGAACTGGTGGTTACCCCGTTACGTGAAAAAGGGGAAATCAAAGGGGCCATTGTGGCCTTTCAGGATATCAGTCAACGCAAGGAGGCGGAACAACTGGCCGCCCGGCAAAGTGAGGAGCTGGCCCGCTCCAATGCCGATCTGGAACAGTTTGCCTATGCCGTCTCCCACGATCTGCGCCAGCCCCTGCGAATGGTCAGCGGTTATCTGCAACTGCTGGAACGCAGGATGGCCGACAGGCTCGTCGAGAAGGAGCCGGAATTCATGTTTTACGCCACCGACGGAGCCCGGCGGATGGACGAGATGATCGTGGCCCTGCTTAATTTTTCCCGGGTGGGGCGCACAAGTGAACCCATGATGACCATGAATGGCCGTGACTCCCTGGATGAAGCCCTCAACTTTCTGGCCCTGGATATTGAACAGGCCGAGGCCGCCATCAAGGTTGACGGTCACTGGCCCGAAGTGGTTGCCAGCCGCGATGAGCTGACCCGGTTGTTCCAGAACCTGATCGGCAATGCCATCAAATATGTTCCCGCCGACATCAGCCCTGAGGTCGTCATTGACTCCACAATGGCGGACGACAGGTGGCGAGTGGAGATCCGGGACAACGGGATCGGCATCGATCAGGGCCAGCAGTCGCGGTTGTTCAAGGTTTTTTCCCGCCTGCAGTTACGGCAACATTTTGATGGCACCGGTATCGGTTTGGCCTTGTGCCGCCGGATTGTCGAACACCACCACGGCGTCATCGGGGTGGAATCCGCCGGCGAAGGGCAGGGCAGCACCTTCTGGTTCGAGATGCCCGTTAACCGGACTCAGGACTGATGGCAGGGAACCTTTGGTGAAACGAAATGACTCTTGAATCGGAACATAACGGCAGCGGGCAGGATTCCCCGGGGTTTCCTTTGCAGCAGCTGGTGGCGGATATTTCTTCCCGGTTCGCCAATGTCGATGAGCATGACTTTGATGCCACGGTGGAGTGTTTTCTCGCCCGCCTGGGAGAGTTTTTTGACCAGGATCGCAGCTACATCTTTCGTTTTTCTCCCGATCTGGTTTGGATGGACAATACCCATGAGTGGTGCGCCGCAGGGGTTGCTTCCCAGAAAAACCGGAGTCGAAAGCTGGCCGTTGATAAAATGCCCTGGTTGCTGGCCAGGATGCTGGAGTCTCGGCCCCTGCAGATTTCCGACATTGAAGCCCTGCCCCCGGAAGCCGCCCCCGAACAGGAGGAATTCCGGGCCCAAGAGATCAAATCCCTGGTTTGCCTGCCCATGCTGGATGCGCAAGGGTCCTTGTTGGGCTTCCTGGGTTTTGATTCGGTGACGGGGCAGTTCATCTGGCCTTATCATCAGCTGCGGATGCTGCAGGTGGTGGCGGAGATCATCGCCGGGGCTATCAACCGTCGGGAGACGCAGCGGGCTCTGCGCGAAAGCGAGGCAAGACTGGCCGATATCCTGGCCAATGTCAGTGATGCGGTATGGTCGGTTTCCTGGCCGGATATGGAGCTGCTGTTTGCCAGCCCGGCGGCGGAAAGTATTTCCGGTTACCCGGTAGCCGCTTTTTCGGCAAACCCGGGGTTGTGGGTGGAGCTGCTCCATCCCGATGACCGTCACCTGGTTGAAGTTATCATGGAGCAGCTGCGTTCGGGTATGGCGGTGGATCTTGAATACCGGATCATCAGGCGTGACGGCACTCTTGCCTGGGTCCGGGACAAACGGCGGGTCGTGGTCGATGATCAGGGTCGTCCGCACCGGGTGGACGGCAGTGTTTCCGATATAACCAGGCAAAAAAAGGCCAGCGAGGCACTGCGGGTGCTGGCCGAAAGCGACAACCAGCAACAGAATAATATTTTAGCGTTTCTGGTCCGCGAAATTGCGGCTTCCCAGGGCAAGCGCCTTGCCCTGATCGCCGAGGTCGGCACCCGGCATCCCGTTGTTGCCCATACCGTCGCGGTCTGCAGTGAAGGCAGGCTGGTTGACAACTTCAGTTATGACCTGGTCGGCACCCCTTGCGGTGATGTTGTCAGTCGGGGGGTATGTTTTTATCCTCGTGATGTAACACATTTTTTTCCCAATGATCGGTTGCTGGTGGAGATGAACGTGGAGAGCTACTGGGGGACTCCGCTGCGCGCTTCCACCGGCGAGGTGATCGGCCTGCTGGCGATTATCGACGATCTGCCCATGGCCGAAGATCCGCAGAACACCCCGCTGCTTAAAAGTTTTGCGGTGCGGGCAGCGGCGGAAATTGAACGCCGCCAGGGTGAGGTTAAGCGGGAGCACATGCTTGCCGCCCTGACCCGTTCCAACCGGGAGATGGCGCGCTTGACCGAGGTGATGGCCCATAACCTGCAGGAGCCGGCCCGAAGGGTGGTGACCTATGCCCAGCGGTTGCGCAAAAATGTTGATCCCTTGGCAATTGATGCCGATGAACAACTCTCTTTGGATTATATCGAGGCCGAAGCCCGGCGGCTCAGGAACCTGGTAAAGGATATTCAGCAATATTTGGTCGCCGATGCAAGTATTTCGGAGGATTCGGGATCGGCCGATGTCCGGGAAGTAATCAAGGCCGAGAGCAAATGTCTGGCCCCCAGGCTGGCCAAAGCCGGCGGCCGGATCGAGGTGGGTGAATTGCCGCCGGCGCCGCTGGACCGGCGGCATCTGCGGCAACTGCTGGCAGTGTTGTTGGACAATGCCTTGAAGCATGCCCCGCAGCATCAGCCCCTGTTGATTCGGATAAGCGGCGAGAGTGACCCCGAACGGGTACGTTACCGGATCGAGGACAACGGCCTTGGGATTCCTGCGTCCCAGCGGGAAAGGGTCTTCAGTCTGTTTGAAAGGCTTGAGTCTACTGAAGAAGGTACCGGTCTGGGACTGGCCATCGCCCGCAGGATTGTCGACAGCCGGGGAGGGGAGATCAGGATTGAGCAAAGCGAGCTGGGAGGGGCGGCGATTGTATTTGAGCTGCCCCGGGCCAAGGAAGAGGCCTGACCCAAACGATCACGGGGCACCGCATATTGCGGCGATCGGGCCGGCTCACGTCCTGAAGTACACAGCGCCGTCGGGGCTTGCCGCAAACTGCGTCACCCCGGTAGTTGCTAACGGGACCAACCCTGGGATGGGCTGCCTTGGCCCTGACTGGCGGTTACCGCCGGCTGACGGCCAGGGCCGCCAGGTAGGCTCCGGCCGCCACCAGGATGATGGTGGGGCCGCTGGGCAGGTCATGGATAAAGCTGATGCCCAGGCCGGTGCTGACAAATAACATGCAGCAGAAGATGGCCCCGAGCATCATCCGGCCCAGGGTCCGGGCGAAGGTACCGGCCACCGCCGCCGGCAGGGTCAGCAGGGCGATGACCATGATGATCCCCACTATCCTCACCAGCAGCACCACGGTCAGGGCGGTGAGGCACAGCAGCAGGAGATGGTAGAAATTGCTGTTGAGCCCGCGCAGGCGGGCGAATTCCTCGTCGAAACAAACCGCCAGCAGCTTGTGGTAAAAAAGCAGGGTTATCGTCACCACCACCAGGTTCAGGCTCAGGACCAGCCAGATATCGGTCTTGGAAATGAGCAGGATGTTGCCGAACAGGTAATTCATGGGCTCGACATAGCCCGGGGTCTTGGCGATGAACAGCAGGCCGATGGCCATGCCCGTGGCCCAGAGCGCCCCGATCACCGTATCTTCCCGCTGCTTGGCGTGGATGCTGACCAGTCCGATGATCAAAGCCGCCAGCAGGGCGGCGATCAGGGCCCCGTAAAGCGGGTCGAACCAGCTTATTCCCACCTGGTGCTGCAGATACAGGCCGGCGCCGATACCCCCCAGCACGCAATGAGCGATGGCCCCGGCCAGGTAGCTGATGCGCTTGGCCACCACGTAGGTGCCGACGATGCCGAAGGATACGCTGGCCAGTAGCCCCAGCAGGAAGGCGTAGCGGAAAAAGGGGATGTCCGGACTGCCCAGGGCTTCGATAATCTCAAACACCGCGGTTCTCCCCCGGGCGGCAGTGCTGTCCGGCACAGTTGTGGTCATGCCTGATCATGGACACTTCGCCGCCGTAGAGTTCCTGGATCATCCGGCCGTTGAGCTCCGCGACCGGGTGGGTGGCCACCTGGCGGTTGACGCAGGCCACCCGTTGAAAAAAGCTGGAGGCAAAGCCGATATCGTGGGTGACCACCACGATGGTACGGGTTCGGTTCAGCTCCTTGAGCAGGGCGAACAGGCTTTGTTCGGATTGAATATCGATATTGGCGGTGGGTTCATCCAGCAGCAGGATCTCGGCATCGCTGGCCAGGGCCCGGGCGATCAGTACCCGCTGGCGCTGCCCCCCGGAAATATCGGCAAAGCGTCGGGCGGCCAGATGTTCCATCTTCATCTGGGCCAGGGCCTTTTCCGCCGCCCGGCGGTCGGCGTCCCGGTACCAGCCCAGGGGTTGCAGGCCCAGGCGGCCCATAAGCACCACGTCCAAAACGGTGACCGGAAACAGAGGATCGTAGTAGGCGTACTGGGGAACATAGCCCAGGCGCAGGCGGACGTCGGCGGGGGGATGCCCCAGCACCCTGAGTTCACCCTGCTGCGGGGTCAGCAGCCCCAGGATCAGCTTGAGCAGGGTGGTCTTGCCCCCGCCGTTGGGGCCAACCAGGCAGATGGAATCCAGATGATTGATCTTCAGGTTGACCTTGTCCAGGACCGTCAACTGCTTGTGGTTGTAAGCGAAATCCAGATCACGGACCACGATGGCCGGATCGGAAGCGTTTATGGCACTGCTGCCCTCGCTCATTGTTCCCGGTTGTTTTTCAGGCCGTCCCGGATCTTGGTCGCCATGTGTTCCAGGTTTACCAGCACGTCGGCGGCCAGTGGGTCCAGGGCAACCACCGCACCGTCGATGGCCCGGGCCACGGCCTGGGCGCTGCTCTGGTCGAACTGGGGTTGAACGAAGATAACCCGCACGCCTTCCCGGCGAGCCATCTCGATCAGCTTGATCAGTTGTCGCGGGGCCGGTGATTTACCGGCGATTTCCACGGGTTTTTGCCGCAGCTCGTAGGCCTTGGCGAAATAACCAAAGGCCGGGTGATAGACAAAGAAGGTCTGGCCGGCCACCGGGGCCAGCAGTTGCCGGTTCCGGGCGTGCAAGTCTTTGATAGCCTCTTGCAGTCGGTCATGGTTTTCCCGGTAGACCTCAGTGCTGTCCGGGTCTGCGGTGCTCAATTCAGCCCGGATATGCTCGATGATGGTCAGCAGTTGGGGCGGACCCAGCCAGATATGGGGATCCGCCTCGCCATGGTGGTGGCCTTTGTCCGCGTTGTCGCCATGATTGGGGTCATGACCTTGCCCTTGGTCATGGTCATGATGGTGTTCCGGCATGGGCAGTTTGTCGATTCCCTCCGAAACATCGATAATGCGTGGCCCGGCATCTTTCCGTCGGGGCAGTTTGGTCAGCAGGGTTCGTTCAAAGGGCATGTCCAGGGAAAAATACAGATCGGCCCGGCTCAGCTCGCTGATCTGTCCGGGGCGGGGTTCAAAAGTGTGGGGATCCTGGCCCGACGGGATCAGGGTGCCGGTCCGGACCAGGTCGCCGCCGATTTCTTCCACCAGATAAGACAGCGGCGCGATGCCGGTGACCACCTTGAGTTCGCCGCCGGTGGCCGGGGCGGTGAGCAGGAGCCAGCAGCAAAGCAGCAGGGGGGCAAAGCGTGGGGATAAAATAGAAGTCATACCGATGTTCCGTGGATTTTATTAAATAAGAGGCTGTGATTCATGGGCGCGGGCGACCCCCCAACCCTTTCATTTCATGTACCTTGTAAGATCTTCTTTAGCAAGAAGGATTGCGAAAGATGGTTTTTTTTCCTGTGATATGAGTTAAAGTGTGTTACTCAACCACTAACTTTATAACTTATAACTTTTAAATAAGTGGCGACGGAAAAGTTGGGGGCAAATTCAGTTTTGTCGTTACCGCAGCTAGTAGCATAGAGTCAAGGAGAACTGCCATGTTTGGTTTAGGTATGCCGGAGTTGATCGTAATCCTGATTATCGCCTTTCTGGTTTTTGGCGGCAAAAAACTGCCGGAAATCGGCTCTGGTCTGGGCAAGGCCATAAGTTCCTTTAAGAAGGGGGTTAAGGAGGTCGAGCAGGAAAGCGGGGCCAACGAACTCAAGTCTTTAAAGAGCGACATTGAGGAAGAGGTGAACAAGGTTAAGGATGTTGGCAACAATGACAGCAAAAGCGAAAGCAAGTAGCCCTTACTTTTCTTGATCGGCCGTAACCGTTCTGCAGCACCTCATCTTCGATCGATCAGCCAGGCTTCCAGTACCCTGTGTACGCTGCGCCGGGCCGATTGATCGAGTCTGCGGCGCTGCTGAACGGTTACGCCCCGTTAGATCAACAGGTTGCTGGCTTGCTGAAGTTTACGACCGGCAAAAAGCCGTTATCGCCGCCCCTTATGAGTTTTGGGTGATAACGGCTTTCCTTGTTTCAGGCCCCGGCTGATCAATCGTCAAAGTCACCCTCCGGCCCCTTGTCGCTGTCCAGGGTGGCGGCTTTCCGGGTGATCTTTTCATTGGTCCACTCGGCCGGATCCTCCAGGCGTTCAACCTTGGGGCCCAGATCATGGCTTCCCTGCCGGATGATTGCCGCCAGTGCCTCCTCGGCGGTATTTTCCGCGTTGAAGACGTCGGTGAGCAGCTTGTAGACGAAATCCTCCACCGCCTTGCACATCCGTTGCCGCACCGGTGCGGGCAGGCCCGTAAGGCGGTTGGCAAAGACCAGGTTGAGCTTTTTGTAATCCCCGCTTTTCCAGCCCTGGGCCTCGGCGTAGGCCACCATTTCCTCCCACATGGCCTCGGTGACGCCTTCGTTTTTCACCTTGATGAAGCGGCCGTCGGCGTCCAGTTTGGCGTTGCCGTAGTCGTTGACCTCCAGGCCCCAGGACACCATCTGCAGGGCGGTGGCGACATTGGCCTTGGTGGTCCGGGTCTGCTCGGCGATGGCCCGCAGCCGCTCCGAGGAGTTGCCCGAGGTGCCGTGCTGGGCTCCGGAAACCCTGTAGGGCGCCAGTTGATCGTGAATCTCGCGGGTCAGCTCGACGTCGATGCCGGCGTCGCTGGCCTCGATTCCGTGGGTGGTGCCGTTGTTCAAGGCGATCCAGTCGGGAAAGACGTTGTGGGCGTTGAGCCCCTGGATCAGGAACAGGGCCTCGTCGGGGGTGGAAAGGCCGCTGGTGCCCTTGATTTCCCCCACTTCGGTTTCATACCCGGCCCAGCCCGGTACCAGCTGGCTTAAGGACAGACTGGTCAGCAGGTTTTTGTCGTCGGGCATGTGGGAGGCGTCAATGGCGATGGAGGTGATCCCGTGCTCGAACAGGGTTGGGATCTCCATCTTGGCGAAGTCGATCTCGCTTTCCTTTTTCAGCCCGTAATGGTCGGCATGGATGGCCACCGGGACAGTGATTCCCATTTCGTTCATGGCCGCGTCCACCAGGGTGGCCATGTTCCAGTAATTGATCGGGCAGTAGGCGTTGGCCCCGCCCTCGGAACGGGCGATCTCGATGATGACGGCGGCGCCCGCCCGCTGGGCCGCGGCCAGGGTGCCGCGGATTACAAAAGGATTGCGGGCGTTGGCGGCGATGGTCAGGCAGTGGCCCTTGGCCAGCATGGCCCGATCGATCACCTTGCCGCTGACGATCAGGGCTCGGGAGTTGGGAAACAAAGCGGTGATAT
>PWOG01000136.1 GCA_003557565.1 Desulfobulbaceae bacterium | reverse complement strand
GAGGCACGGACCGCCATTGGCGCCGCGACGGAGGAAGCCCCCCGCATGCCTGGCGCAGTTCGCTTCCAGAACGTTCTTGGCACCGCGTTCCGCCGTGCATCGGTGCTGGCGTTGTTGGCGTTGCCCCTTCTGTTCTGTACCCCTGGTGAGGCGCTGGCCACCGGCACGGGCCTCACAGCGGTCCAGCAGCAGCTGGGCGTTGAAGGGGACCCGGAACAAGTCTCCATGCTTCCCCGGATCGATTTGCAGTTGGGCGGGGCGGCGGATGGGGAGGGGCTTCGGCTTACCGGGACTGTGGGGGCAGTGGTACTGCTGGGCTTTTTGACCCTGCTGCCTTCGCTGGTCCTGCTTATGACCGGCTTCACCCGCATCCTGGTGGTGCTGCATATCCTGCGGCAGGCCCTGGGCACCCAGGGCGCGCCTCCCGGCCACCTGGTGGCGGCCTTGGCACTGGTTCTCACCGGCTTCGTCATGACTCCCACGTTGCACGAAGTACACGAAGTGGCTTTGGAGCCATGGCTGGCGGGGGAGATAGATGAAGCTCAGATGCTGGAACAGGCTGCCGGCCCGTTTCGTCAGTTCATGCTGGATACCACCCGGGAACAGGACGTGGTCACCTTCATGGATCTGAGTAGCGCGTCTCCGGTGGCGTCGGTGGACGAAATACCCTTGGCCACAGTGCTGTCCGCGTTCGTGGCCAGTGAGCTCCGGACGGCGTTCCAGATAGGGTTCATGCTGATCCTGCCGTTTTTGGTGATCGATCTGGTGGTGGCCTCCACGCTGATGAGCATGGGTATGTTCATGCTGCCTCCCGCCATGGTAGCCCTTCCCTGCAAGGTGCTTCTCTTCGTGTTGGTGGATGGGTGGTCGCTGCTGGCCCAGAGTCTGATTCAGAGTTTTCACTGAGGGACCATCATGTCATTGACGCTGGTGATGGATCTTGCCCGGGACGCCATGGTCATGGCCGCCATGATGGCCGGCCCCATACTGCTGGTGGCGTTGGGGGTAGGCCTTGGCGTAGGCGTGCTGCAGGCTGTTACGCAGATCCAGGAGCAGACCATCGCTTTCGTTTCCAAGCTGCTGGCCATTGCCGCCGTATTCTTCCTGCTCCTTTCATGGATGCTGCAGGCCGCGGTGAAGTATACCACCGACCTGATCCGCAGCATCCCGTGGGCCATATCATGACCGAGCAGGGGCTGGGTATTCTGGACCCGGGTGTTCCGGCTACCGCCACGCTGTTGCTGGCGCGGCTCACGGGCCTGGTGCTCATTGCCCCGGTCCTGTCGGCTCGGGTGCTCCCGGTTCCCGTGAAAGCGGCCATGTCACTGGTGCTGGTTGCTCTATTGCTGCCGGTGGCGTTGAATACGGCGCCGGACATGCAGGCGGTGGAGGTGACGCCGCTGACGGTGGCCTCGGAGATGGTGATCGGATTTGTAATCGGCCTGGGGGCGGCGGTTCTGGTGGGAGCCGCCGAGACGGCAGGCGACTACATGGCCATGCAGATGGGTCTTTCAGGAGCCAGCACCCTGGACCCGACCACCCACGCCAACATACCCGTAATGGGGCAGTTCATGCAGGTCATGGCCGTGGCTTTGCTTCTGGCGCTGGATGGTCATGTAATGATGATCGGGGCTTTGGTAACCAGCCTGGAGGCCTCGCCGGTGGGTTCCGAGCCTGCGTTGGCTGACGGTCTGGCCGCCGCCGTGGGCTTGGGCACGATCATGTTTCGCCAGGGTTTGCTGTTCGCGGCTCCCATAATGGCTGCGGCCCTGGTGGGCAACGTGGCCATAGGCATTCTGGCCAGGACCGTTCCCCAGTTGAACATCCTCATGGTGGCCTTCCCCCTGCAGATCGGTGTAGGGCTGGTGATGCTGGGAGGAGCCATACCCCTAATGGGCGCCGTCATAGGCAACTGGCCCGGCGCCTACGAGGGCATCTTCCTGCACCTGATGGGTGCCATGGGAGGGCGGTGAGATGTCCCAGGATTCTTCGTTCCAGGAAAAGAACGAGGCCCCTACTCCCAAGCGCAGGCGGGAGGCCCTGCAGAAGGGCGAGGTGGCACGGAGCAATGAGGTCACCACTGCCATCATCCTTTTGGCCGCCGCTGCGGTACTCAGCTTCGGCGGCAGCCAGGTGGGCGGGGCTCTGGCCCGGCTCTTCTACTACAGCCTGGGATCCATCCCCGCACCGCCGCTGGGAACCGATGGTACGGCGGAGTGGCTGGGGGCGGTGGGCTGGAGAACCCTTGGTGTGCTGGGCCCGCTACTGGTTTGCCTGGCCGCGGCGGGGTTGCTGGCCGCCGGAGTGCAGGCCCGGGGCATAATCTCGCTGAAACCGGTTAAGCCGCAATGGTCCCGGATCTCGCCTTTGAAAAACGCCAAGCGGCTCCTGGGAGTCCAGCCGCTGGCGGAACTGGGCAAATCGCTACTCAAGCTCACCATCATCGGATTTGCGGTCTACACGGTGTTGAGCAGCGCCTACGGGGAGATCGTGGCATTGCCCCAGCTTTCCCCTCCCTCCTTTGCCGCCATGGTCCACCGCTACGCGGTGCAGCTTCTGCTCATAGCCGGTCTGGCTTATCTGGTCCTGGCCGCCGCCGACTACGGCTACCAGGTGTGGCGGCACGAGAAGAACCTCAAGATGAGCCGGGAAGAGGTGAAACGGGAGCAGAAGGAAACCGAAGGAGACCTCATGGTCCGTGCCCGGTTGCGCAGCATGGGCCGTTCGCTGGCGCGGAAGAAGATGTTCCGGGACGTGCCGGATTCCGACGTGGTCATCACCAACCCCACCCAGATAGCCTGTGCCTTGCGATATGATCCGGACCAGGCCCCGGCGCCGCTGGTGGTTGCCCTGGGAGAGCGAAAAATCGCGGAGCGCATCAAGGCCATTGCCCAGGATAGCGGGGTGCCAATCGTGGAAAACAAGCCTCTGGCTCGAGCCCTGCTTTCAACAGCGCGGGTCGGCTTGCCGATCCCGGTGGAGCTGTACATGGCCGTGGCTGAAGTGCTGGCCTTCGTGATGCGCCGCCGTGGTGCCGCGGCAGGAGGTGTTGCCCCATGAATCTGGCGGCCCTGCGTTTGCCCGGTTTGAGCCCGCGGAATCCCGCCGAGGTGGCGG
>PWOG01000157.1 GCA_003557565.1 Desulfobulbaceae bacterium | reverse complement strand
TGCCGTTGAGCACCCAGTGATCGCCGTCCTTGACGGCTGTGGTCTGGATTCCCGAGGCGTCGCTGCCGGCCCCTGACTCGGTGAGGGCAAAGGCGGCGAATCGACGGCCGGAGGCGATATCCGGCAGGTATTTTTGCTTGAGCTCCTCGCTGCCGGAAACAAGGATGGGATAGGCCCCCAGGCCGCTGGCGGCAAAGGCGGTGGCCATCCCGGTGCAACCCCGGGCCACCTGTTCGAGGGCCAGTGCTATTTCAAAGCTGCCTCCGCCAAAGCCCCCGTACTCTTCGGGGATATACAGGCCATAAAGGTCGGCCTCGGCCAGGGCGTTCAAGATCTCCCGGGGATATTCCTCGGTCTCATCAAAATGAGCCCGTTGCGGGATAATCAGCTCATCGGTGAGCCGCCGGGCCACATCAACAATCATTTCCTGTTCTTCACTGAGAAAATAATCCACTGCATCCCCTTTTTTCGGTGCGGCCCGCAGCCAGGTTGTAGAGCCAAGATAAAGCCGACCGAAAAAAACCGGCGGCGCCAGATTACAAATAAAAAAAACGTTGCCCGCAAAGGCACCGGGCAGCAACGAACACCGTCAATGCCGCACCCCGGGCGCAAGCAGCCCCGGCGATAATACAGCGTGCCACAAAAATCGCCGGGGCTGCTTGCGCCCGGGGTGCGGCGGTACACCAGAACATGCATCACCAGCGAATAAGTGATGCCCCCCAGGTAAATCCGCCGCCAAAGGAACAGAGCAGCAACAGATCACCAGTCTTCAGCATTCCCTGGCGGTTGGCCTCATCCAGAGCGATGGGGACGGTAGCCGCCGATGTATTACCATATTTGTCCACATTAACATAGACCTTTTCCAGCGGCAGGGCGAGATGCTCGGCCAGACTGCGGATGATACGGATATTGGCCTGGTGAGGGATCACCAGGCTCAGTTCCGCCGGCCTCACTCCCTGGTCGGCCAGCACCCGGCTTACAGCATCCGCCATGGCCCGGATGGCGTGGCGGAAAACCTCGCGGCCGTACATCATGATGCTGGGATCGGTGTTCACGTTGGGACGCAGCTCGGGATTATGCCCCGGCGCTCCTTCCAGGTGCAGCAACTCCCAAAGAGTCCCGTCGGCAAACAGTCGGGAGGCCAGATAACCCCGGCTTCCCTCCGCCCCGGTAACCACGCAGGCCCCCGCCCCGTCGCCGAACAGCACACAGGTATTGCGGTCCTGCCAGTCCACCCGACTGGACAAGGTTTCGGCCCCGATGACCAGGATTTTCCAACCGGGATTGCGGCAAATATACTTGTCGGCCATATCCAGGGCATAGAGAAACCCCGAACAGGCGGCGTTGACATCCATGGCAAAGGCCCGGCGGGCGCCAAGTTCCTTTTGCACCAGACAGGCGCAGGAAGGCATGGTCATATCCGGGGTGATGGTCCCGACCACAATCAGGTCCAGGTCGTCGGGCTCCAACTCCGCCATGGCCAGGGCCTGACGGGCTGCACCGGCGGCCAGTTGCGAAGTTTCTTCGCCGACTCCGGCAATATGGCGGGTTTTGATCCCGGTCCGGGCGGTGATCCACTCATCGGAGGTCTCCACCATCCCTTCCAGATCGAAATTGCTGAGCACCCGCTGGGGCAGGGCCGAACCGGTGCCGATAATCACCGCCCGCTTCATTCAACGGCTCCAGGGCCGTTCTCGCCCTCGGCGGCCTCGGCCTTTTTGGCCAGAAAATCGTCGGCGGCCAGCAGCGCGATGATATGGTCATTTACTCGATTGCGTACCATCTCGGCGGCTACCCGGATGGCGTTCTTGATTGCCATCGCACTGGAACGGCCATGGCAAACCACTCCGGTACCCTGCAGACCCAGCAGCGGCGCTCCACCGTACTCGGCGTAATCCACCCGCCGGCGGAAGGCCGCAAAGGCATCCCGGGCCAGCAGGTAGCCGATCTTGGCGGGCAGGCGTTTTTTGATTTCCTCGCCGAGCATGGCGGTAACCACCTCGGCCAGGCCTTCACTGAGCTTGAGGCAGACATTGCCGACAAAACCATCGCAGACGATGACATCGACATCGCCCTGGAAGGTTTCCTGACCCTCGACATTGCCAATATAATTGAGGGAACTTTGCTGAAAAAGCAGGTGGGATTTGCGGACCAGGGTGTTACCCTTGCCGCCTTCCTCGCCGATACTAAGCAAGCCGATCCGGGGACGCTCGATATTGAACAGCACCCGGGAAAATGCGGCGGCCATGACTCCGAATTCGAACAGGTGCCGGGGCCGGCAATCGACATTGGCACCGACATCCATCATTACCACCGGGTCTTTCATGGTGGGAAAGGCACTGGCGATCCCGGGCCGGGAGATACTCTCCAGCCGGCCCAGATACTTCAGGCCGGCGGCCATGATGGCCCCTGAATTGCCGGCACTAACCACCGCGTCCACCCGCCCCTCCTTGTGCAGGGCAAAAGCCCGCATGATCGAAGAATCCTTCTTGCGGCGGATCGCTTCAAAGGGGGGCTCACTCATCCCCACCACCTGGGTGGTGGGCACGACTTCCAGGCGATGAGCCAATTCCGCCGGCAGCTGACTAGCCTCCACGGCGGCCCTGACCCGGGTCTCATCACCCAGCAGGGTGACAGCCACGTCTTCATGGCGGACCGCCAGGACCGCACCGGCCACCATCTCTTCCGGTCCCCGGTCGCCGCCCATGGCGTCCAGAGCAATGCGCAGCTTGCCGGCCATGCGGGTTCAGTTAATCTTCATCAAGTTTGATCACAGAACGACCCTTGTAGGAGCCGCAGCTCGAACAAAGGCGATGGGGCATCTTGGGCTCCCCGCATTCGGCGCATTTGCCGACACCGGGGGCGGCCAGTGCGTCATGGGCCCGACGGGTCCTGGTCCGGGATTGAGATTTTCTTCTTTTTGGCAGGGCCATTTTTACAAACCTCCACGATTATTCAGATTAGTCGCTGTCGCAAAAGTCGGACAACGGCCGGGTTTCACTTGCTCACTCTAATTGGTATATCAATTGCCGGTCAGGTGCGACCCCAATAAGGTGCGACCATGGATAAGGTGGTCATTGTTGCCGGGAAATAAAAACGGCTATGATGTTTTCAACACCT
>PWOG01000230.1 GCA_003557565.1 Desulfobulbaceae bacterium | reverse complement strand
ATCAACGGCGAGCTTTACGGCCGGGTCACCGACGTACCCTGGGCCATGGTCTTTCCCGGGGCCGGCCCCCTGCCCCGTCATCCTTCGCAGCTGTATGAAGCCTTTCTGGAAGGGCTGGTGCTGTTTATCATCATGTGGTTTGCCCTGCGCCTTTACTGGCAGAGACAGTGGCCCGCCGGCCGGCTGGTCGCCATTTTCCTGGTGGGTTACGGAGTATTTCGCTTTGTCGTCGAATTTTTCCGCGAGCCCGACGCCCACCTGGGCTTCGTTCTGGGCTTTTTGACCCGGGGCCAGTTGCTGAGTTCCCTGATGATCATTTCCGGCCTTCTACTGTGGTACGTCGTAAACGTTCACCAGCAGCGTTCCTCACGGCGGGCGTAATTGTACCTCCTAAGGCCTGCTTACCGCGCCCGCTGCGGCGGTAAAGTTTGTGAAGGCTGTACGTTTACAGATGATTTTGAAATGTTATGTTATCCGGCCTTTGGTGAACCATTCACCCGGCCTCCTTTTCCCATTGTTTAAGCGAGGTCTTGGATGTTACGACTTTCTTTGGGCAAACAGCTTGTCCTTTTCCTGTTAACCGGTATTTTGGCCCTCACTATGATGACACCCGACATTCACGCCGAACAGCTTGCCCCCCGGCTCTACAAAAGCCAGCTCGACAACGGGCTCACCGTAATTACCCGGGAGACCCCAAACACCGGGGTGGCCACGGTCCAGATCTGGGTCGAGGCCGGCAGCGTTTTCGAGCAGCCCCATGAAGCCGGAATCACCCATTTCATTGAACACATGATCTTCAAGGGCACCCCCAGCCGGGGACCCGGAGAGGTGGCCGGAGCCATCGAGGCGGTGGGGGGGCGGGTCAACGCCTACACCAGCTTTGAGCACACGGTCTACCACGCCACCCTGGACGCCCGCCACTGGGGCACGGCCATGGAGGTGCTGGCCGATGCGGTCCTCAACTCCCTGTTCGACCCCGAGGAGCTGGAACGGGAAAAACCGGTGATTTTCGAAGAAATCCGGATGCGCAAGGACCGCCCGGAGCTTCACCTGTTCCAGGAGATGATGGCCCGCGCCTACACCGTTCATCCCTACCGGCTGCCCATCAGCGGCACCGAAGAGAGCGTGGCGGCCATCGGCCGGGAGGATATCATGACCTACCTGGAGCGCCATTATCACCCGGACAACTTCACCGTCGTGGTGGTGGGTGACGTCCGGGCCGCCGATGTCCTGGAGGAGAGCCGCCGACTGTTCGGGAACCTGCCCCGCCGGCAGGCCGACCAAGAACGCGACCTGCCCCGGGAACCGTCCCAGGAGGCTTTCCGTTTCTTCAGCCAAGAGCAGAGCATCAATCAAACCCACCTGAACATGGCCTTTCCCATACCCGAGTTCAGGCATCCGGACACCGCCGCCCTCAATGTCCTGGGCCAGATCCTGGGCCAGGGAGAGGCTTCACGCCTGTATGAGCGCCTGCGCCATGAACTGGGCCTGGTTTACAACATCGACGCCTCGCTGTTCAGTTCCCGCGACCCCGGGCTGTTCCGGGTGGGCGCGGTGCTTGAGGCCGAAAGCAGCCGCGAGGTGATCCGGGAGGTCATGACCGAAATCCTGGCCCTGCAGCACTTTCCGGTCAGCGACGAGGAACTGGACCGGGCCCGGCGCAACCTGGAGGCGGATTTTGTCTTCAATCTGGAGCGGGCCGAAGGCATGGCCCGGGTCATGGGCTCCTTTGAACTGCTCACCGGGGACCCCCGGGAACATGAGTATCTCGAACGCATCCGGGGCGTCGAGGCCGAGGACATCATGCGGGTGGCCGCCACCTACCTCCGGCCCTCAAAGCTCACCGCCGGAATCCTGGCCCCCGAGCAATCGGGAATCGAGCTGGAGCAAGAAGAGCTGGCCGCCCTCCTGGAAAAGTCCCGGGCCCAAAGCCGCCAACGACAGCCCCGGATCGTCCGGGATACTGCCCTGCCGCCGCACACCCATCGTTTTCAGCTGGACAACGGTATCACCCTGCTGGTCCGGGAACAGCGGGGGGTGCCCACGGTGGCGGTCCGGGCCGTGTTTCCCGGTGGGCTGCGGGGCGAGACGCCGCAGACCAACGGGGCCTTCGCCTTTATAGCCGAGTTACTGCCCCGGGGAGCCGGCGATCTGGACTCCCGTCAGTTTGTCCGCACCGTGGCCGACATGGCCGCCGAGATCGAAGGCTTCAACGGCCGCAACACCTTCGGGGTCAAGGGTGATTTCCTGGCCCGCTTTTTCGACCAGGGCCTGATCCTGGTGCGCGATGTCCTGCGGGAGCCCGCCTTTTCCCCCGAGGAAGCGGAAAGGGTCCGGGCGGAATTGCTGGCCAACCTGCAGCGCCAGGAAGATTCCCTGCCGTCGGTGGCTTTCCGGGAGTTCAACCAGCTGCTTTTCCGGGGACATCCTTACGCCCTCAACACCCTGGGAACGGCCGGGGCCATCCGTTCCCTCACCGTGGACGACCTGCGACGGATTTACCTGGCCCACGCCGGGCCCGACAACCTGGTTTTGTCGGTGGTGGGCGACATCGACGCCGATGGAGTAAAGACCCAGGTGGAGGAGTTGTTCGGCGACTGGCGCGGCCAAACTCCGGCCCCGGCCGACGAGCCCCGGGTCACGGAAACCCTGCTGCCGCCGGAGCCCCCCACCCGACCGGAAATTCTCAATCTCAGCCGCGACCGAGAGCAGGTGCATATCATCATCGGCTTTATGGGCACCACCCTGACCGGCCGGGACCGCTACGCCCTGGAAATTCTCGACCAAGTGCTCTCGGGCCAGAGCGGCCGGCTGTTCACCGAACTGCGGGATCGCCAAAGCCTGGCCTACAGCCTCTCTTCCTTTTCCCTGATGGGCACCGACACCGGCTCCTTCGGGGCCTACATCGGCACCAGCCCCGACCGCCGGGATGAGGCCATCCGGGAACTGTGGAGCCAGCTGGACCGGGTGCGCAATGAACCCGTCGACAAGGCCGAACTGGAGCGGGCCCGCAACGTGCTCATCGGCAATTACCGCCTGGGGCTGCAAACCAACGGGGCCCGGGCCATGGAAATGGCCCTCAACGAAACCTACGATTTGGGGCTGGATTTCGCCGAGCGTTAT
>PWOG01000150.1 GCA_003557565.1 Desulfobulbaceae bacterium | reverse complement strand
TGAAGACGCGGCCGGGCCGCCGGCGCCACCTTTTGAGCCAGCGGTTGCGCCACGGGACATACCAGATCACCAGGGCGCTTGCGGCCAGAAAGATCAGCCCCAGGGCCAGCAGGTCCAGCAGCCACTTGCCCGCCGGGCCGATGATTTTGCCGTTGTGGATATCGTGCAGGATCCGGAACAGGGGGACGTTGCCGGGGGGATTGGTCTCCGCCGCCGCCAGGTTCACGGGCTGGAAGTCGTAACCGCCCGGCGCCGGGTTGTTCCGCGACAGGGGGGCGCTGTAGGCGGCGCCCCGGGGGGTGAAGACCACGATATCCCGGGAGGTGGCGATGACGTCTGCCACCGCCTTTGCCCGGGCGTCCGGCAGCTCCAGGTGTTGCCAGGGCTGTTCGGGTGGCCGGTGATAAAGACCCGAGCGGGTGGCGGCCAGCAGTTCCACCCCCGCCGGCGCCGGCCTGGCCAGCAGGCCCAGAGTGTCGCGGGTATACGGCGAGCGGGCGAACCCCTGGTCCAGGACGGTAAAGCTGCGGCCCCCGTCATCGCTGTGGACCACCCCGGGCTTGCCGGCCAGAAACCAGTCGTCGCCGATGATGGTGCCCTCGCGCAGATACATGCGGTTCCAGTCCCGGGGCTGGTAATTGTCCGGGGTCAGCGACCAGGGCACGCTGACGGCGCTGATCAGGCCGGGGTTGTTGAGCAGCAGGCCGCTGCCGCCCATGATCAGCAGGTAAATGGCCAGCAGCAGGCCGAAATACTTGTGCAGGGCCTTGGAGAAGCGGAAGATTAAACGGAACAGAAAAGACAATTGAATGGTCTCCGTAAACAGTTATGGTTTGGGCCGGTCAGCGGCTTGGGCCAGCGGTTCCTTTAACCCAGTATGATAACCTGTCAACGTTATTGTTCCGTTTTGACTTCATGTTTACCTTATTTTAACCGGTCTGTCGGCCGCCGGTCATTTCCTGCTTGCGGGTCGGATCGGTCTCCACTAAACTCCCGTAAGTGAGCAGATGCACTACAATCATGACCTCGGTGGCCCGGTTGGCGCAGCGCCGCTGGTCGGTGCCGGCGCTGCCGCAGCCGGCACCGACCAGCGGTATTTGGCTTTCGGCCCGTGATTCCGGTAAGATATTGATGAATTTTATAGTCAGCAACCAAAGCCGATACAGAGGATACAAAAATAGCTACGATAAATGGTAACACCGCCGGCCTGAAGCCGGCGCAGATGAAAGTACTGGAACGTCTGGGGCGCCGTCGCCTGGACCCCGATCATATTCTCACCCCGGAACTGGCCCGCTCCCTGAGCGGGCTGTCACGGGAAATCGGCCGGCAGCTGGGCCTGATCGTCGACCGCTCCGGACAGGTGGAGCTGCTGCTGGTGGGTGATCACCGTTCCATCATGATCCCGGGCCTGCCCCAGAGCCGGACCGCCGGCGGGCGGTTGCGGGGTTTGCGTTGCGTGCATACCCAGTTGGGCAACGAGGGGCTGACCCAGGACGACTTCATGGACCTGCTTTTCCTGCGGCTGGACCTGATGAGCGTGCTGGAGGTAGACCCCGAGGGCTGGCCCGGCAAGCTCCACAGCGCCCATCTCAGCCCCGGGACCATGGGGGAGCAGCAGGAGGCCGCCGGCGGGGCGGAGTCGCGCTCCTGGATCGAGTTGCCGCCCCATCAGGTTTCCCGCAAGTCGGATCAATTGCGGGAATTGATCTCTTCCCTGGAGGCCGAGTTCACCCGCCTGCGGCCGGTGCGGGAGGTGGACCGGGGCCGGGACCGGGCCATCTTGGTCAGTGTCAGCAGCGCCCCGCGGCGGGCGGCCGAGGAGTCCATGGCCGAGCTGGCGGAACTGGCCGCTTCCGCCGAGGTCATGGTGCTGGCCGAGGTGATTCAGCGCCGGGATAAAATCAACCCCCGCTTCATCCTGGGCCGGGGCAAACTCGGCGAGATCATGCTCCAGGCCCTGCAGCTTAACGCCAACCTGCTGATTTTCGACCAGGAGCTCAACCCCTCCCAGGTCCGTTCCATCACCGATCACACCGAGATGCGGGTCATCGACCGCACCCAGTTGATTCTGGATATCTTCGCTCGCCGGGCCTTGAGCCGGGAAGGGCGGCTGCAGATCGAAATGGCCCAGCTCAAATACATGCTGCCCCGGCTGGGGGTGCGTGACGACGCCCTGTCCCGGCTCACCGGCGGCATCGGCGGCCGGGGGCCGGGGGAAACCAGGCTGGAGATCGACCGCCGGCGGACCCGCGACCGGCTCACCAAGCTGGCCGCCAAGCTCAAGGCGGTGAGCAAGGAACGCTACCGGCGCCGGGAACGGCGACGCAAAAAGGATGTGCCGGTGCTCTCCCTGGTGGGTTACACCAACGCCGGCAAGTCCACCCTGCTCAACGCCCTTACCGGCAGCGATATCCTGGCCGAAGACCAGCTTTTCGCCACCCTGGATCCCACCAGCCGCCGGTTGCGTTTCCCCGAGGAGATGGAGGTGATCATCACCGATACCGTGGGTTTTATCCGCCATCTGCCCGCCGAACTCCTCCAGGCCTTCAAGGCCACCCTGGAGGAGTTGGGCGAGGCCGATGTTCTGATCCACGTGGTGGATATCAGCAATCCCCGCTTTGCCGAGCACATCAAGGTGGTGGAGGATCTGTTGCGGGAGCTGGAGCTGGATCAGTTGCCCCGCCTGACCGTCTTCAACAAGGTGGACCTGGTGGCCGATGGGCAATGGGTGCGGGAAGAGGCCCAGCGTTACGACGCCCTGCCGGTCAGCGCCCTGGACCAGGAAACCCTGCCGCCCCTGCTGGAGCGGGCGCGCCATGCCGTCCTGAAGTAAATGATCACCGGGGCGAAATGGTAAGCGCCCGCAGGCCGCGGCAGACCCCGACGGCGATCGATAGAGGTCGTAAAAAGTTGCGACAACGGATCGCCCTTGGTAACTTGAATCTTTGCGCTACCGACCAGGGCATTTTACGGTTTTTGCCGGTCGATGATAATTTTTTCGGGAGAGAGTGTCGGTGCGATATTTGCTGGGTCTTACCCTCTTGCTGATCATCACCTTTTACGCCCCCGCACCATTGCCGGCCGGCGAGGAAGGTCGGATCGACGATGTGGTGATCACCAGTTCCACCAGTGATGTTCTGCTGTATTTCCAGATGCGTGACTTTATCAGCTCGGAAATGGAGCAGGGGATTGAAAGCGGCCTGCCTTTGACCCTGACCTTTTTCGTCGAAGTGTATCGCCACCGTTGGGGCTGGTGGGACCGGAAGCTGGTTGATCTCGAATTCCGGCATGTTTTGCAATACGACAGCCTCAAGGAAGAATACCTGGTGGACCGCACCGAGGGGGGCCTGCGGGAAGTCGCCACCACCTCCCTGGCCGAGGCCCGGGACCTGCTGGGGCGGATCAGCGGTATACCGGTGATCCCCCTGGAGGCGCTGGAAGCCGAACAGACCTACACCCTGCGGATCAAGGCCCGGCTGGCGGACAAAAGCCGTCCTCCGTTGTTAAGCCGTCTGCTGCCTTTCCGGCGGCTGTGGAGTTTTGAAACCGATTGGTACAGCGTTGAGTTCCGCTATTGACACCGCCATGACCAACCCAAGCCCCGAGGATATCCGCGAGGAGATCATCATCCAGGATCGCCAGCGCCGCCGCCGCCGCCTGCGCTGGATCGTGCTGGCCTGCCTGGGTCTTTTTATCCTGCTGACTTATTTCGAAACCAGGGTATACGGGCTGGGTGAGCTTGAGGTGCCCGTCAGCGGCAACCTGTTGGTCTTCATCATGATCAACATCAACATCCTGCTCCTGGTGGCGGTTATTTTCCTGGTGTTGCGCAACCTGGTGGAACTGCTTTTCGAACGCCGCCGCCGGATCCTGGGGACCCGGCTGCGGACCAAGATGGTCATCTCCTTTGTCTCGCTTACCCTGATTCCCACCGGTCTGCTGTTCTTTGTCTCTTTGCAGTTCATCTCCAGCAGCATCGACTACTGGTTCAACGTCAATGTCGAGGAGTCCCTGGTGGAATCCCTGGACCTGGCCCGCGATGTTTACCGGGACACCCAGGCCGAAACCATTCGGGAAGGCGAGGTCATTGCCGGCCAGATGCAGTCGCGCCGCTATCATCTGGCCAGTGCCGAGGCCCTGAAACCGCTTTTGCAGGACATGATGACCAGCCATGGTCTAGGGGGGATTGAGATCATCGGCGAAGGGGGCAACAGCCTGACCGACATCTACCAGCCGGAACTGGCCGCCTCCGGCCTGCCCGCCATACCGGGAGACCTGCTGCACCGGGCCCTGGACGGGGAGGGCGGGCAGGTGACGATCCAGGAGGTTGGAGGCGGTGAGCTGGTCCGTAGCCTGACCCCTTTCAACCGGCCCGATGAAGAAGGCGAGAACTCGGTCCTGGTGCTGACCCGGCTGATTCCCGGCGAGCGCCTGGAGCGCATGGAAACCATCTCCTCGGGGCTGGAAAGTTACCGCCAGTTGATGATTTTCCAGACCCCCATCAAAACCAACCTGCTGGTCACCCTGCTGATCGTCACCCTGCTGATCGTTTTCTGCGCCGTCTGGTTCGGTTTTTACGTGGCCTCCGGGCTCACCGGGCCGATCCGCAAACTGGCCGAGGCCACCCAGCGGGTGGCCGACGGGGAGCTGGATTTCGAGCTGGAAAAAACTTCCGGCGATGAAATGGGTACCCTGGTGGATTCTTTTAACCGGATGACCAGGGACCTGCTCAACAGCCGGCGCCAGATCGAACGGACCGCCCAGGAGCTGGACCGCCGCCGGCGTTATACCGAGACCATTCTCCAGAACGTGGCCGCCGGGGTGATTTCCCTGGACGACTCCGGCCGGGTGATCACCTTCAATCGTTTCGCCGAGGAGCTGCTCAAGGTCGACAGCCGGGAGATCGTCGGCCGCCACTACCGGGCCATTCTGCGCCATGAACATCTCCAGATCCTGGAAGGTTTTCTCCAGGACCTGGAAAAGCCGGGCCAAAATTCCATTCAGCGCCCTTTGCGGCTCACCGTCGGGGAAGAAACCTTTTCTTTGCGCATCAACTTCACCCGGCTCTACGATGAAGATGGGCGCCCCCTGGGGGTGGTGCTGGTTTTCGATAACCTGAGCGAACTGGAAAAGGCCCAGCGCATGGCGGCCTGGCGGGAAGTGGCCCGCAGTATCGCCCACGAGGTCAAGAATCCGCTGACCCCCATCCAGCTTTCCGCCCAGCGCCTGCGCAAGAAATACCTGGACCGCCTGGACGGCGACGGGGAGGTCTTTGACAGTTGCACCAGAACCATTATCAGCCAGGTGGAGGAGCTGCAGAAGCTGGTGGGGGAATTTTCCAATTTTGCCCGGATGCCGGCCATTGATAAGAACCATCACGATCTGGTGGAGATGGTGGATGAAGTCCTGGTATTGTACCGGGAAGGGCACAAGGAAATAACCTTTCGCCGGGAAGGGGAGGAGTCTCTGCCGCTGCAATTTGATCGCAAACAGATGAAACGGGTGCTGATCAACCTGCTGGACAACGCGGTGGCGGAGGTGTCGGCCGGTGACGGCGAGATCAGGGTGGTGCTCGGATATGATCACGAGCGCGGGGTGGCGGTGATGGAGGTCCTGGACAACGGCCCGGGGGTCAAGGACGAGGACAAGCTCCGCCTCTTTGAACCCTATTTTTCCACCAAGAAGGCCGGCACCGGCCTGGGCCTGGCCATCGCCGGCACCGTGGTGGCCGATCATGACGGCACCATCCGGGTACGGGACAATCAGCCCCACGGGGCCTGCTTCGTGGTGGAACTGCCCCTGTCCGAATAATCGTGTTGTCGGGCACCGCCCGCCGGCGGCCATAACCGAACACGGGGGAAGAAAAAAGCAAGCGTTCACAGGCAGGGAGGAGCAAGGCGAAAAATGAAGCAGATACTGGTTGTTGACGACGAGGTGGGGATTCGCGAAGCCTTGGCCGGGATCCTGACCGATGAGGAATTTAACCCCCTGACCGCCGAACACGGCGAGGCGGCCCTGTCTTTGCTGGAGCATGAGCCGGTTGACCTGGTGCTGCTGGATATCTGGATGCCCGGGATAGACGGCATGGAGGTGCTGGAGCGGATCAAAGAACTGCATCCCCGGCTGCCGGTGATCATGATCTCCGGGCACGGCACCATTGAAACCGCCGTCCAGGCCACCCGCCTGGGCGCCTACGACTTCATCGAAAAGCCCCTTTCCTACGACAAGGTTATTCTGGCCATCAACAACGCCCTGCGTCTTTCCCGCCTGGAAGAAGAAAACAACATGCTGCGGGCCCGGACCCGGCAGCATGTTCTCACCGGGGATTCCGAGCTCATCAAACAACTGCGCCAGCAGATCGAGCGGGTGGCTCCCACCGATGCCTGGGTGCTGATCCGCGGCGAGCACGGCACCGGCAAGGAACTGGTGGCCCAGACCGTTCACCGCCTCTCGTCCGCAGCCCATCGTTCCATGGTGGAACTCAACTGTGCCGCCATCCCCGAGGAGTTGATAGAATCGGAGCTCTTCGGCCATGAAAAGGGCTCGTTTACCGGGGCCACCGCCTCCCGCAAGGGCAAGTTTGATCTGGCCGACGGCGGCTTGCTGTTTTTGGACGAAATTGGCGATATGAGCCTGACCACCCAGGCCAAGATTCTGCGGATCCTCCAGGAGCAGAAGTTTGAACGGGTGGGCGGGGGCAAGACCGTCAAGGTCGATGTCCGGGTGCTGGCGGCCACCAATAAAAACCTGGAACTTGAGATCGAAAAGGGCAACTTTCGGGCCGATCTGTTTTATCGCCTGAACGTGGTGCCCATTTTCGTGCCGCCCCTGCGCCGGCGGCGCCAGGACATCCCGGCGCTGGTGGCCGATTTTACCGAGGAATTCCGGCTCAAAGGCCTGGGGGCCAAGGAGTTCACCCCCGGGGCGGTGGAGGTGCTGCAGGAGTATGACTGGCCGGGCAATGTTCGAGAGTTGCGCAACTTCATCGAGCGGACCCTGATCATGACCCCCGAGGAAATAATTGAACCCGCTCTGGTCCGCCAGTTGCTGCCCCTTGCCGATCCGGCGCCGGCATCGACGGCGGGGGAGGCGGTCCCGGCGGGGATGGCGGAGTTGTGCCGGCTCAATTACAAGGAAGCCAAGCGCGTTTTTGAGCGTGAATATTTAAGGATGTGTCTGGCCGCCAACAGTGGTAATATTTCTCAGACGGCGGAACAGGTCGGCCTGGAACGCAGTCATTTGCATAAGAAGATGAAGTCACTGGAACTGGAGTGAATCAAGGCACAGTTCAAAAGTCTTGATGCCCAGGGTATTATAAATCCTGTCTCTTGCCCTTTGGGTTTGAACTTGCATTTAAGGATGATCATGAGTGATATCTACGATTCCGATTTTCCCAGCCAGAAGGAACTGGAGCGGGAGATCAGCGAATATCTCAGCGATAAGTATGGCAAAAAGGTCCGGATCGTCTCCGCCGGCCAATTTCCCATGGCCGAAGGTGCCGGCGAGGAAAGCGGAGGCGGGCCGGAAGGCCGGGTGGGAAAATTCCACTTCGATCTGACCCCCGAAGAGCTGATAGACCATCTCGATCAGTACGTGGTGGGGCAGGACGAGGCCAAGGCCATTCTGGCCACCAAGATCTGCACCCATTTCAACCGGATCAGCCGCAGCCTGGCCCGCCCCGGCGGCGAGGCCGCCGGCGGCGGCCGCAATATCGGGCGGATCAAGAACAATGTGTTGCTTATCGGTCCCACCGGGGTGGGCAAGACCTTTCTGGTCAAGCTGATCGCCCAGTATATCGGGGTGCCCTTTGTCAAAGGAGATGCCACCAAGTTCAGCGAGACCGGCTATGTGGGTGGCGATGTCGAGGACATGATCCGCGACCTGGTCCGGGAGGCCGACAACGATCTGGAACGGGCCCGTTTCGGGATTGTCTACCTGGACGAAATCGACAAGATCGCCGGCGGCGGAGATGACCGCCGGGGGCTGGATGTTTCCCGCAGCGGGGTCCAGCGGGCCCTGCTCAAGCCCATGGAAGAAACCGAGGTGGAGATCAAGGCCCCCCAGGACCCCGTCGCCATGATGGAGGCCGTGGAGCAATACCGCCTCACCGGCAAGCGCCGGCGCCAGAGCATCAACACCCGTCATATCCTTTTTATCATGAGCGGGGCCTTCACCGGCCTGGATGAGATCATCGGCCGCCGCCTGCAGCAGCGTTCCATCGGCTTTGAAAGCACGGTGGCCGCCGCCACCCCGGCCCGGGACGGGGCTTTGATGAATCGGGTGCGGGCCGAGGATCTGGTGGGGTACGGCTTTGAAAGCGAGTTCATCGGCCGGCTGCCGGTGGTGGCGGTGCTCGAGGAGCTGAGCGAGGATGATCTGTACTCGATTTTAAGCAGCCCCAACAGCGCCGTGGTGGTGGGCAAAAAGCAGGACTTCCGGGCTTACGGCATTGATCTGCGTTTTGAGGAAGAGGCCCTGCGCCAACTGGCCGCCATGGCCGCCCGGGAACGCACCGGGGCCCGGGCCCTGGTCAGTGTCATGGAAAGGGTGCTGCTCCATTTTGAAAAGCGGCTGCCTTCCACCGATATCCGCCATCTGGTGGTGACCCCCGAGCTGGTGGCAGAACCCGTTGTCGTGCTGAACAAGCTGCTCAAAGACAACCGGGTGCGCAAGCGCCATGTCAAAATGTGCGAGCAATTGGCGGCGATGGAGCTGAAGCGGTTGATGACCTTTATCCGGGACAAGCAGGGAGACTACCTGGAAAGCCATGATGTCCTGCCCACCCCGGAGCGGCTGCGGATGATGGCCCAGGAGGTGGAGGAGGAGGACCTGGAGCCGGGAGAAGTTTGTGAGCGCTTCGTCCACCTGGTGGCCCTGGTCAACGAGCGGGTCCGCCAGGCCTCGCTGGATTGCGGCCTGGAGTTGAGCTTCAGCGAAGAGGCGGTGGATCGTATCCTGGCCCGCCGCCCCCGCAGTGAGGATTCGGTGGCCGAGGCCTGTGACCAGGCCCTGCAGGCCATGGAGTACGGTCTGCGGCTGCTCAGTCAGCGACCCGACAGTTCGGAACTGGTGATTCCCGCCGCCGGTATCGACACCCCGGACAGTTTCATCAACCGGGTGGTGAACAAGGCCTTTAAACTGGAGTAAAAGTAAGGAGAGTGAATTCATGATGTATCCCGATTATCGCCCCCGCCGCCTGCGGCGCAACGAGAACCTTCGGTCGCTGGTGCGGGAAACCGTGTTGACCCCCGCCCGGTTGATCTATCCCGTCTTTGTCATGCCCGGGAAAAACAAACGCGAGGAGATTCCTTCCATGCCCGGGGTGTTCCGCCTGTCGGTGGATCGGTTGGCCGCCGAGGCCAAGGAATGCCGCGAACTGGGGGTTAACCATATCATCCTGTTCGGCCTGCCCGAGAACAAGGACCGAGTGGGCTCCGGCGCCCATGCCGCCGACGGCATCATTCAGCGGGCCGTCAAGGAGCTGAAGAACAAGGTTCCGGAGTTGACGGTGAGCACCGATGTCTGTATGTGCGAGTACACCAGCCACGGCCACTGCGGCATTATCCATGAGGGCGAGGTGGACAACGACGCCACCCTGGAGGTTCTGGCCCGGACAGCGCTGTCCCATGCCAAGGCCGGGGCCGACATCGTCGCCCCTTCGGATATGATGGACGGCCGGGTGGGTGAGATCCGGACGATCCTCGATGAGCACAACTTCGATCAAGTGGCCATCATGTCCTACGCGGTCAAATACGCCTCGGCCTTTTACGGCCCTTTCCGGGATGCCGCCGACTGCGCCCCCCAGGAGGGTGATCGCCGGGGCTACCAGATGGATCCGGCCAACGCCCGCGAGGCCCTGCGGGAAGCCACCCTGGACGTGGAGGAGGGGGCGGATATCCTGATGGTCAAGCCGGCCATGGCCTATCTGGATATCATCCGGATGCTGCGGGATGAGTTCGATCATCCCATCGCCGCCTATCAGGTCAGCGGTGAATACGCCATGCTCAAGGCCGCGGCGGCCAATGGCTGGCTGGACGGCGAACAGGTGATGGCCGAAAGCCTGCTTTCCATCCACCGGGCCGGAGCCGACGTCATCCTCACCTATTTCGCCAAGGACATGGCCCGGTTGCTTTAGAGCAGATAGTCGTGGCGGACGTTGCCCAGGGCGGCGAAGATGTTGGCCGTCAGCCGGGGGTCGTCGGCGGTCAGTTGCTTGACCATGGTGCGGACCGTATGGCGCTTGCTGTTGTCGTTGAGCGGGCAGGGGTTGGCCACCGCCTCCACCCCGAACAGCTCGCCCAGTTCCTTGATCATCTCCTTGTTCAGCAGGGCCAGGGGGCGGATCAGGTGGAGTCGGCCGGAAAAGAGGCGCTGGTTGGGGACCATGGTGCTGAGGTTGCCGCTGTAGAGCAGGTTGAGGAAAAAGGTTTCAATGATGTCATCCTGATGATGCCCCAGGGCCAGCTTGTTGCAGCCAAGCTCCCGGGCCAGCTCGAACAGGCGGTTGCGGCGCCGGGATGAGCAGTGGTAGCAGCCGTTTTTGCCGTCCTCGGCCTCAAGGGCCTCGGGGCCGTAGTCGGTTTCCTCGATCAGGCAGGGCAGGCCGAGTTTGTCCATTTGCGCATTGACTGCTTCGGCGGTGCCGGTCAACGGGGTTGCCGGCGCCGCGCCGGCATCGCCGATGCCGTCGCCGGCCGGTTCTTCTGGCTGGGCCGGCGGTTGGGGCAGCGGCCGGGGAATATAACCGGCAAAGCCCATGTCCAGGTGAACCGGTCGCAGCTCATATTCGATGGGTGCCTTGCGCCGCCACAGATCCAGCAGGCGGCAGAGCACCAGGCTGTCGACGCCGCCGGAGACGGCGATCATCACCCGGTCGCCGTCGGCCAGCATGTTGTAGCGATGCATGGCCCGGCCCACCAAGCGGTTTATTTCCGGGGGGATGGTCGTGCTCACGGGGCTCTTTACAACATGCCTTTGGAGGAAAGCGGGCCGTCCAGGCGCTGATCCCGGGCGGTGGCCTGGTCCAGTGCCCGGCCCAGGGCCTTGAAGACGGCCTCCAGGATGTGATGGGTGTTTTCGCCATGAACCAGCTCCACGTGCAGGGTGATGCCGCCGTGCAGGCTCAGGGCCCGGAGAAACTCCTTGGCCAGGGCGGTGTCGAAGGTTCCCACCTTGCTGTCCGGCACTGTAACGCCGTAATGGAGAAACGGCCGGTTGGAGCAGTCCAGGGTGATCCGTACCAGGGTCTCATCCATGGGCACCGCCGCCGTGCCGTAGCGAACAATACCCTCCTTGCCGCCCAGGGCCTGCTGCAGGGCCTGGCCCATGGCGATGCCAAGATCCTCGACGCTGTGGTGGTCATCCACTGCGGTGTCACCGCTGGCGGTGATTTCCAGGTCGAAAAAGCCGTGGACCGCCAGCAGGGTCAGCATGTGGTCCATGAACACCACGCCGGTATTGATCCTGGTGCTGCCCTGGCCGTCAAGGTTGATGGTGAGGCTGATATCGGTTTCTCCGGTGCGGCGCTGGATCTCGCCCCGGCGCGGTTTTTCTGTCATAAGCGGATTCCTTTATGATGGTTTTGCCACCCAGGCCCATGTAGCCCTTGATTTGATCGTTCATCTTTAGGTAGAAAGATGGTAAGCTCTCAGAGAGCATCGCATCCTGCAGTGATCGGGACGGCTCAAGTACTGATGCAGGCATCGCCGCCGGGCTTGCCGCAACCTGTGACCTGCTTTAAGGGACAGACTTCGTGGACTGGTTGCATAAAAAGATGCAGTGGCCCTGCAGGTTTATCGCTAATCTACCAGCAATTTGAACGAAAAGGCAAGAGGCTGGTGTTTTTTTTTAAGATCGCGGCCGGTCGTCGCGGGCAGGCAGCAGAAATGGGACAGGCGTTTGCATGTTGCGGTGTGCCGGCCGGCCCCGGTTTTTTTGTTGACAAGCCGCCGGTGCGCTGTTATAACCCCCCTTTTGAACACGGCGCCCGAGGCGTCGGCACGGGCGGGAATAACTCAGTGGTAGAGTGCAACCTTGCCAAGGTTGAAGTCGCGAGTTCGAATCTCGTTTCCCGCTCCAACCATGATCAGCAAAGGTTCGAAAAGGTTTCGAGCCTTTTTCTCTTTGACCGGGAGTTATCCCGGTTGTAGAAATTTTGCCAGTTTTGTAAGGGAATTGTTATGAAAACCCATCTTACGCCGGTCAAGGATATTGATCGCAAGTGGTACGTGGTTGACGCCGAGGATGTTATCCTGGGCCGTCTGGCTTCGGAAATTGCCACCCGCCTGCGCGG
>PWOG01000342.1 GCA_003557565.1 Desulfobulbaceae bacterium | reverse complement strand
CGGCCTCTCACGCCGGTAGCACGGGTTCGAGTCCCGTAGGGGTCACCAGGTAAAAACAAGGGTTTGCTGCCGGCTGCAGTGAGCCTTTTTTTATGTCCAGCCTTTTGCCCGCAAAACTTCCTTGCGCTTGGGCAATTCTGATCAGCTTCCTTCATGCCGCTTTTTAAGATACTGGTAGGCCTGGTTGATCTCTTTCATCTTTTCTTCCGCCACCTTTTTAAACTCCTCGCCCAGGTGGTTTACCTTGTCCGGGTGGTACTGCTTGCTCAGGTTGCGATAGGCGCTTTTTACCTGCTCGAAATCGGCTCCCGGTTCCAGTCCCAGGGTCCGGTAATAGCGAGCCTCCTGGTCGGCTCCACGGACCCCGCCGGGGGCTCCGGCCCGGGCCTGGTAGCGGGCCCGGATGGCCTGGTGGTCGTAGGGGTTGATCTCCAGAAAATCGGCGATCTGCTGCAGGGTTTGCAGCTCCTGCGGGGAAACCTCGGCATTGACGTACATTACCCGGTAGATCAGTTCCAGCAGGATCAAACGGGGCTCGTAGCCGAAGCGGCGGCGGAATTCCGCCAGCAGGTCGTCAAGGGTCAACTGCGAAGCCATGGCCTCCTTGATCAGCCCCTTGACCCAGAGCAGCTGCTGGTGGTTATAGTGCAGGTGAACCCGGAAAAATTCGCTGATTGCCGCAGTTTCCGCCCGGGTCACGGTGCCGTCGAGTTGGGCGATGCGGACCAGGATATGGACAAGCAGATAAACAAACAGATTGTGGCTTTCGCTCTGGGATTGCTCGTAGAGCCTGACCTTGTGACGGACATACCAGGTAAATGCCCACACCGCGATGAATCCGGTCAGGACTACAATACCCAGGGCCAGCAGCAGGGTCCCGAAGACGTTAAGCAGCAGAGGCGCCCCTCCCAGCACCAGCAGGGCAAGGGCAACCAGCAGCAGGCAGCCGCCACAACCCGGCCCGGCGGGGGCGCGGCGCTGATAGATAATCATGGGCGATCAGATCCGTTTTCAATTTGGTCGGCGGCCGTGTCCGCATCCCTGGTCGCTTCTCGATCCCGGGAAAACAGGGCGCTGACGAACTCACGAGGGTCGAAGTCACGCAAATCCTCCATCTGCTCGCCGATACCGATGAAACGGATGGGGATCTTGAATTCACGGCAGATGTTGGCCACAATTCCCCCCCGGGCGGTGCCGTCAAGCTTGGTCAGGGCGATTCCGCTTACATCCACGGCCTCCTGAAAAAGCCGGGCCTGGGAAATGCCATTCTGGCCGGTGGTGGCGTCGATGACCAGCATCACCTCATGGGGGGCGCCGGGGATTTTCTGACTCATCACCCTTTTGACCTTGCGCAGCTCCTCCATCAGGTTGACCTTGGTGTGCAGGCGACCGGCGGTATCCACGATGATCACATCAAAATCACGGGGCCGGGCGTAATCAAAGGCGTCGTAAATCACCGAAGAAGGATCGGCCCCATGCTGCTGGGCCACCACCTCGGCATCCACCCGCCGGCCCCAGGCCTGCAGTTGCTCAATGGCTGCGGCCCGGAAGGTATCGGCGGCCACCAGCAGCACTTTCTGACCAGATTTTTTGAACTTATAGGCCAGCTTGCCGATGGTGGTGGTTTTGCCCACCCCGTTGACCCCCAGGACCATGATCACGAAGGGCCCGCTTGCCGGCATCACCAGTTCGGCCGGCCGATCGGCCTGGACCAGGTATTCCTGCAAAAGCTGCTGCAGGATTTCCTCCAGCGCCCGCGGGTCGTTTAAGTCCTGGCGTTTAACCTGCTCCCGGGCCCGTTCCAGCAGTTCGGTGGTGGTGGCGGCGCCGAGATCGGCGGTGATCAGGATTTCCTCCAGTTCATCGAACAATTCGGCATCGATTACTTTCCTGCCCAGGAAAAGCTCGTCCATCTGGTTGACAAAACTCTCCCGGGTGCGGCTCAATCCCTGGCGCAGGCGATTGAAAAAACTTGTTGCCCCGGTGGCGGCTGACGGTTGAACGCCGCCGGCCTCATCGCCGGCCACGGAACTGGCCGCTTCCGGCTCCACCACGGCGGCCTGCTCTCCGGTTTCTTCGCCGGCGGAGGGTGGGGGCGTGGTTTCCGCTTCCGGTTCCGGTTCCGGGGGCGTCTCGCCCATTTTTTTCTTAAACCAACTCAGCATTTTTAAACCTTCATATGTATAGCCAACCACGGTAAACGCGGCTGCAGGGCTGCCCTGGCCTGTCAGCCTGTTGTTTTAAGTGCCGGCCGCACCAGGGGATTTTAAGTGTATGCGGCAAGAGGGAGTGCGGATGCTTTTTTACGCTAGATGGATTCCAGGGCCGCCACCACCTGGCGGATGATCCAGGCCGGGGTCGAGGCCCCGGCGGTCACCCCGGCGCACTGGAATTTTCGCAACCGTTGGGGTTCCAGTTCATCTTCGGTTTCCACTAAAAAGACCGGGCAGTCCAGACCGTAGGCGATTTCCGCCAACCGCTTGGTATTGGCGCTGTTGCGGCCGCCCACCACCACCAGTGCGTCGATCTCGCGGCACATTTGCCGGACCTCGTCCTGGCGTTTATGGGTGGAATCACAGATGGTGTTGAATACCTTGCCTCCGGGAAAGCGCTCCAGTATCCCCTGGGTGATTTCCTGGAATACTTTCTCGTCCTGGGTGGTCTGGCTGACGACGATATAGGGGTCGTCAAGCTGCAGGTCGTCCAGATCGGTCAGCCGGCTGACAACCAGTCCGGCGGCGCCGGCATGACCCATCAGTCCTTCCACCTCGGCGTGGTCCCGGTCGCCCACAATCACAGTAGTATAGCCTTCCTGCTGGTATTTGTCGATGATTGCCTGGACCTTGACCACCCGGGGGCAGGTAGCGTCCTCGACCACCGCCCCGCTGTCCTCCAGGTGGCGCTTGCGTTCCGGGGGCACGCCATGGGCCCTGATCACCACTGTGCCCGTGGTTGCTGCAGGCACTTCCTCCAGCACATCGACCCCTTTCTTGCCCAACATTTCAAGGACCTGGGGGTTGTGGATCAGTGGCCCGAAAGTGGAGATGGGGCCTTGTCGGGTTTCCACCAGTTTGAGGGTGGTTTCCACCGCTCGTCGAACCCCCATGCAGAAGCCGGCATGCTGGGCCAGAACAACTTTCAT
>PWOG01000332.1 GCA_003557565.1 Desulfobulbaceae bacterium | reverse complement strand
TAAAGGTCCCGTTATTGGTCAGAGAGCCGTTCATTCGCAGCGTGTGGACCACGTCGGTGGATCCGCTGCTTTCAAAAACCGCTCCTTCAGCAATATCCAGATCTCCGGCAATAAAAATCTCCCGGCTGTTGGCGTTCTCATGGCGAACACGGAAAGTGGCCGACTCCACCGTCATGGCCCCAAGAATGGTGAGATCGCCATTATTCGTCGTGGCTGTACGGGCAAGTCCGCCCGGGACACCCCGCACGGTAAGCGAGTCCAGAATAACCAGGTCGATATCCCCGAACGTAATAAGATCGCCGCCGGATGCGGAAGAAAAATCGATAATCAGGTTTTTGTATTGATCCAGAACTGCTTCCGTCGGCGAGGAAGTCAAGACCGGTATGGTAAAATCGGTGCCGGTGTGGTAGTATTCTACTGTACCCCCCTCTTCGCCCAGAAATTCGCTGAAATCACCGGCCGGAAATACGGCTGTGCCCGCTGAAGAGGAGATCCGCAGTATGCCGTTGCCCAGAATGGGAATGGCCGGAAGGCTTCCGAAGTTGTGACCGGTGGTGGAACCCAGATCCAGGGTGGAACCCACCTGGATAAACAGACTGCCCGAGGAGGCGTTGTTTGCCGTGACATTGACCGTATGATCATTGCCTATGCGCACCAGTGAATTGGGGCCCGGAGGGGTTAACGGCGGATCTTGTGTTCCATCGTGTCCCTCAAAAGACCAGGTATTTACATTGTTCCACGCACCGCCGTCGGTATAGCTGTAGTAGACGTCGACCAGGCCGAAAGCACCCGGCTCACCGGCTGTGTAATCTCCGTCGATGCCGCTGTGAAAGTTCACCCCGTCGAAAGTGATCAGGTTGTTGATCTCATCCACCTTGTCTGTCGTATTGGTTACCCATTCGGCCATAATAGAACGGAAACGGGCCGGAACATATTGATCTTCGGTAACCTCGGGCGGATCCGTGACCACGGTTGGCTGTGCATAGGTATACGTATGGGTAACCAGGGCGTCACCCAGATCAAAATCCGTGCTGGTCACTCTCCAGTAGTAGGACAGGGTGCGCCCGGTTTCCGACACATTGGGATGCTCACTGTTCACCGGCCTGACGATGATGCGCCCGTATTGAGCCGGTGCCTGACTCAATGATATGGTGACCGGAGTGTAATAATTTGCTTCGCCCGAGCCCACGGGGAAGGTAAAACTGAGACTGTTGTAATACTTGATCAGGCCGCCGGCCGATTGCACTCCATTGGTTTTGATCATGCGAACCGGTTCCGTGGGTGCCGACGGAGAGGGGCCGGTGGCACCGGTAACATTGGCATCCGGACCCAGCGTCAGGGGACGGTTGCCAATATCCAGAATCCGGTTATTGGATCCGTTGGCCGCGAATTCAAGCGTGCCGTTGATTCGTAATGCGGCGTTTTGTGTAACGGTCACATTGGAGGCAGGCCCGCCGATTTCCAGGTTTTGGACCTGGCCCTGGCCGTTCCCGCCGATCGTGCGCGATGTCGCCGTGGTGAGCTGGAGCAGGCCGGTGCCCATGTGCCGGCCCGACAGAGTCAGGTCCCCTCTCAATTCAATGGTCTTCCCATTGTCATGCAAAACACCGTTGGACAAGTCAAAATTATTTCTGACAATAAGCGTTGAGGCCGATCAAAAAACATTCAATGTGTCGGAGGGCTTGTCGATAGCAAGATTGTACAATCCGCCGCTTCCAATACTTCCGTTTAGGGTAAATGACTGGTTCTTGCTGCCGTTAAATCGGGTGGTATTATTGTCGGGCGTATAAGTGGAGCCGGATTGAAGATTGAAGTTCCCCCCGATGGTTACATTGTGATCCGAGGTTGCCTGGAATATTCCGTTTTCCAGAATCAGGTTATTCAGCACCACAAGAGGTGCCTCCAGGCTCACATCACCGCTGCCGTCGATTCGGCGCATATTGACATTATAAAAAGGCGCCACCGAGTTAACGGTGAAGTTCGTGTTGCCATCGACAATAAATTCCCAGTTCCCGCCGGTGATATTGTGATTGATGGTCAACATCTGAAAATCGATGGTGGTTCCTCAGACGCCGCCCGGCTGGGTTATGCGCACCGTGCCTCCCGACATGGTGATGGCGTTGTCTTCAAAGGGCAGGCTGAAACGGCCGGAACCGCCGGTTTCACCCAGTCCGCCTTCTCCGTCGCCGCCGTCAGAGATCAGGGTTCCTCCTGTTATAACAAGAGACGCCCGATGCGTACCGTCCGCACCCGAAGTTCTCAGCGTGGAGACCCGGGTCGTTCCGCCCTCGATAATAACAACCCCGTCAATCCGGTATATGATACCGGCTGATGCCCGGGTATCCAGCAGTCCGGAGGAAACCCGAAGCGTGCCGATTACGGTTATGGCGGTATTGCCTGTTCCAAGCGTATTCTCGGTGGAATAGACGGTGGCTCCGTCAACCCACAGCCCGGCGTTGCGATTGATGAAAAAGTCATTCCCGCCTTCGGACAGACTCAGAATTTCAATGTTTTCACGGAGCCGGAGCGTTCCGTTTTTGATGAAAAGCGCCTTTTCGCTGATGGAGTTTTCGCCGGCGGGAATGGTCTGGTTGTTGGGGGCAAACAGTAATAAGTCACTGCTGCTTTGACCGGTTACGGTGAGTACATGAGTGGGATCAATCCCCTTGTCAATGATAAAGCGGTAGAGATCGGTGGTGCCGGCCAGAGCCATGCTGTTGCTCTGGGCACCGGTCATAGTCAGGATCACTGCTCCGGTGGTGGTGGCCGTTGTGTAGTTGGGAGATGCCTGGTTGGTGAAACGGACTGTTCCGTTATTGATGAAATCCTGTCCTACAAACGTCTCATGGAAAACATTGGCAGTATTTACCGTCCACGATGTGCCGGTGCCTACGTTTACGGATCCGTTGATGGTGAAGCTGCGTACCGTCGTGTTGTTACCCTGCTGGAAAGTGAGGGTGCCGATACCGCTCCGGGTGATGGTGAAATTACCGTTGAGGGTGAGGTCGGAAGCCAAAGTAAAGGTATAGGCGCTGCCGGTGGTATTGGCCAGGCGCAGGTTGTTGAACTCGGATTGGCCGGCAGGCAATTCAGCCGTGAGGTCATAAAACTCAACCGTTCCGCCGTCACTGGAGTGGAATAGATCGGAAGAG
>PWOG01000203.1 GCA_003557565.1 Desulfobulbaceae bacterium | reverse complement strand
CGGTCATCACTTTTTATGACCTCATGAACCTCGCCCCGGATTCCGGCCACGTTTTCATGCCGGCCGGTATCGCGAAACCGGAGCTCACCCTCGCGGTCCTCGCGGGTCATCTGGCCCAAATCGCCAGCCATGGCCGCCACATCGGCCATGGCAAACACCTGCCACTGGCCGCCTTCCCGGTTGACAACATAGCCCTCACCGTCGGTGACCACCACAAAGCTCCCCTCGGCACTCTCCAGGCGCACATGATCTTGATCACGATACTCAATGGTGACCCGCTCCCCGTCGCCGTCCTCAAAAACCGCCGTAACTCCTGCCGCCACGGGCCGCACCGACAAAAAACCCACCAGCAGAACGAACCCAATCACCATCCCCAGATTTTTCCCCATTGAACCCGACATACTCCACCTCCTTCTTGTAAGAGTCACTAAAAAACAGCAAGTCCATTATTGATCGCAGTGTATTTCCGCTTGACTTCAGCGGCAAAAATCGCTGAACTTAAATTTGACGGCCTTGCAAAAACCTGCCCGACTCTTGGTCGGTAAGGAGAAAACAAGTAGTTACAAAGCGTGCCCAGTCGGCGGCGCGGCTTTTTGCGACGCCGACAAATTTGACAATCTCGCCAAAACCCGCCAAATGTATTGGTCGATAACATGAAAACAAGTCATTACAAAGCGTGCCCAGTCGGCGGCACAGTTTTTTTCGACGCCGACAAATTCGGCGAGACACAAAAACGCGGCGCACCGTCAGGCGACCACACCTGAACCGCACACGACTTGAATCTGATTGTAACATCTATAATTTTACCGGAAAACTGGTAATTTTGTCGGCATTCCCCAGTATAAGTCACAAATTAACCAGAAATTTATTTCCCCAAACGCCCCCGGAAGGAGTTTGGCATGTTTACGGTCAACAGTGCTGCTATTGCTTTCCTGCTGCCTTTGATTTTTGCCCTCACTGTTGCGGCGGAAGAGTTTGTCGAGAAACGCTATGAAGCCGGAGTGGATGAGGATGGGGTGCAACGGGTGGAGATAGAGGCGGGGGAATATTATTATGACCCCAATTTTATCGTGGTCAAAGTCGGCGTGCCGGTGGAACTGAGCATCCGGGATGTCGGCGGCATCGCGTCCCATGATATCGCCATCGAGGCCCCGGAGGCGGGAATCGACTTCTCCGAGGACTTCGGCTCGGAGCCGGTAACCATCCGTTTTACCCCCACCCGGGTCGGCGAATATCAGTTTGAATGCACCAAGCGGTTTCTCTTTTTCAGAAGCCACAAAGATCGTGGCATGCACGGCACCATCAAGGTGGTGGAATAAACAACCAGGAGTATTGCGAACCATGTCTGCTGTAAACGAAGAACTTCCCCCGGCCGCCACACATGCACATACAACCCCCTGGTTGGGACTGGGGCACGGGATTTTCATGGCCCTGTTGCTGCCGTTTTTCCTCTACCAGGGTTGGCTGGGCCGTCTTATCCGGCGGCGACGGCTGGACGGCACGCCCCCTTCCGGCAAGGTCATTCTCCGGCATCGCCGGCTAGGCCTCCTGCTGGTCATCCTCCTGGTACTGGGTTTTGGCGGCGGGCTGTTTATCGGCCTGCTCAACCATGGCCAGGTGGGGACCATGTATATTCATTTTTTCCTGGGGCTGGCCATCGTCCTGGCCGCCAACGGCGCCTACGCAACTTCCCGGAAGATCAGGGCGGGCGAGAACCACTGGCGGAAATGGCACCTCCGCCTGGGTATTCTCGTCCTCTGCCTGTATCCGGTGCAGACTCTGCTGGGGCTGGCAATGATACTCTAAGCGATTGCCGCCGGACACCGGCAAGAGAGGCGGTGCACCCAAGTGATCAAAGGGGCAACACAGTAACCGGTCACAGGGTGCCGCAGGTTGTGGTGAGCCTCGACGGCGAAGCGTACCTCAGTACGTGAGCCGGCCCGATCGCCGCAAGATGCGGTGCCCTGTGACCGGTTACCCGTAGTATTCGCGGTACCAGGCGGCGAAGCGGCCGATGCCCTCTTCCACGGTGGTGCTGGGCTGGTAGTCGAAATCGCGCACCAGATCGGTTACATCGGCGTAGGTGTCGGGCACGTCGCCGGGCTGCAGGGGCACAAACTCCTTTTCGGCCGTTTTACCCAGGGCTTTTTCCAGGGCCTCGATGTAGGCCATCAGTTCCACCTGGCGGTTGTTGCCGATGTTGTACACCCGCCAGGGGGCGGTGCTGCTGCCGGGGTCGGGGTTGTCGCCGGACCATTCGGGGTTGGGGGCGGCGGCTTTGTCCAGCACCCGCACCACCCCTTCGATGATATCGTCGATATAGGTAAAATCCCGGCGATGCTTGCCGTAGTTGAAGACCTGGATCGGTTTATCGGCCATGATCGCCCGGGTGAACTTGGCCAGGGCCATGTCCGGCCGGTCCCAGGGGCCGTAGACGGTGAAGAAGCGCAACCCGGTGGTGGGCAGGCCGAAGAGGTGGCTGTAGGTATGGGCCATCAGTTCGTTGGATTTCTTGCTGGCGGCGTAGACCGACAGGGGGTGATCGACGTTGTGGTGCACGGAAAAAGGCATGGCGGTGTTGGCCCCGTACACCGAGCTGGACGAGGCGTACACCAGGTGCTCCACCTGGTGGTGGCGGCACCCTTCCAGGATATGGGCAAAACCGACGATGTTGCTCTCCACGTAGGCCAGCGGATTTTCTATGGAATAACGCACCCCGGCCTGGGCCGCCAGGTTCACCACCCGCTGGGGCCGGTGGGTTGTAAAGACCTCCTCCACGGCGTCGCGGTCGGCCAGATCGATGCGGCAATGGGTATAGCCGGGATGATCAATATGCCGGGCCAGCCGGGACTCCTTCAGGGCCGGATCGTAGTAGTCGTTGTGGTTGTCGATCCCCACCACATCATCCCCCCGGGCCAGCAGCCGCAGGGAAAGGGCGGAACCAATAAAACCTGCCGCCCCGGTAATCAGTACTTTCATCAAATCCTCCCAACACCGATATAGTCGAACCCGGCTTCCTGCATCCGGGCCGGGTCGTAAACATTGCGCAGATCAATAAACACCGGCTTGTTCATAACTTCACGCAACCGCTGCAAGTCCAGGGCCCGGTATTGGTTCCATTCGGTCATCAGAATCAGGGCATCGGCGCCGGTGGCGG
>PWOG01000025.1 GCA_003557565.1 Desulfobulbaceae bacterium | reverse complement strand
CGCCGGCCTCTCAAAGAGGTAAATTGCAGGCCCTGTGGCAAACGGTTACCAAACATAAAAAAAACAAGAGCGCACAAGAGGAATCATTTCATGTCTCCAAGTTCCACCACAAGAAAGCCCAGCATGGGCGGCAAGCTGTCCCTGCTGGACCGTTTTCTCACCCTCTGGATATTTGCCGCCATGGCCCTGGGGGTGGCCATCGGTTCACTCTTTCCCCAGGCCGTGGCCACTTTTAATCAAAGCCTGACGGCGGGGGAGCACACCAACCTGCTGATCGCCATCGGCCTGATCCTGATGATGTATCCGCCCCTGGCCAAGGTCAAGTACAGCCTGATGCCCAAGGTCTTCGCCGATTTTCGGGTGGTGGGACTGTCGCTGTTTCTTAACTGGCTGGCCGGGCCCTTGCTGATGTTCGTGCTGGCGGTGGGTTTTTTCGGCTATATCGCGCCGATCTTTATCGGCCCCGATCCCCGCTGGGGCGACTACATGGTGGGGCTGATCCTGGTGGGGATTGCCCGCTGCATCGCCATGGTGCTGGTCTGGAACCAGCTGGCCCGGGGCAGCAGCGAATACGCCGCCGGCCTGGTGGCCATAAACAGCATTTTCCAGATCATCACCTTCAGCTTCTACGCCTGGATCTTCATCACCGTGCTGCCGCCACTGTTTGGCCTGCAAGGGGTGGTGGTAGACGTGAGCATCGGCGATATCTTCGTCAGCGTCATGATCTACCTGGGCATTCCCTTTGCCGCCGGGGTGTTGAGCCGGGTGCTGCTGGCGAGGGCCTTGGGGGAGGAGTGGTACGACAAGGTCTTCATTCCCCGGATTTCGCCCATCACCCTGGGGGCCCTGCTCTTTACCATCGTGGTGATGTTCAGCACCCAGGGCGAGCAGATCCTGATGCGCCCCTTCGATGTGCTCTGGATCGCCATCCCCCTTACCGCCTACTTCGCCCTGATGTTCTTGTTCAGCTTTTACATGGCCCGCCGCATGGGGGCCGACTACGCCCGCAGCGCCTCGCTCTCCTTCACCGCCTCGGGCAACAACTTCGAGCTGGCCATCGCGGTGGCCATCGCCGTGTTCGGCATCGCCTCCCCCGTCGCCTTCGCCACCGTTATCGGCCCGCTGGTGGAAGTACCGGTACTCATCGGCCTGGTCCATGTCAGCCTCTACTTCCTGCGCCGCTTCTACGGGGGTCAGGTAACGGCCCCACCGGTAACCGACTCAGCCAAATCATAAGCAGGAGCAGAACAATGTTAAGCAAAATCCTGATCGCCACCGATTTCTCCCCCGCTTCCGACTGCCTGGTGCAGTGCGCCGCCGAACTGCAAGCCGTGGGGTTGCAGGAAGTGGTGCTGGCCCACGTGGTGTACGTGACCGCCACTCCCGGCCTGGAAGAAATCCTCCAGGACGAGGCCCGGCCGCAGCTGGAAAGGCAGGTGGCCATGCTGCAAGACAAGGGCATCCGCACCACGTCGGAGCTGACCATGGGAATTCCCGCCCACAAGCTGGACGAACTGGCCACCCGCCACCAGGTCAAGGCCATCATGATCGGCTCCCGGGGCGGCGGCCTGGCCAGGTCGGCCCTGGGCAGCGTCTCTTTCAAGCTGCTGCAGGTCACCGGCCACCCGGTCTTTCTCTCCCGCATCAACGTGGAAGGCAAGAGCGACACCTGCGATGTTTCCGTGCGCCCCCAGGCCTTTACCAAAATCCTCTTTGCCACCGATTTCTCCCAAACCGCCCAGCGAGCCGAGGATTTTTTAAGGCATATCCTGGAACAGTACCCGCAGGCGACGGTCAACCTGCTGCATGTCTGCGACGCCGGTGATTACGCCCGCCTCTCCCCCGATGGCTTAAAAGAGCAACAGGAGCTTGACCGGCGGCGCCTCGAGGACCTGCAGCACAACCTGGCCGCCCCCCAAGCCACCTTCAAGCTCGACTGCGTCATCGGCAAGCCGGCCGAGGAAATCATCGCCCGCACCGGCGACGACGGCGCTTCCCTGGTGATCATGGGTAACCACGGCAAGGGCTTCTTCCGCGAGGCCCTGCTGGGCAGCGTGGCCAACGAGGTAGCCCGCCGGGCCAAGGCCCCGGTACTGCTGGTACCGGATGTCCACTGAGCAAGGGGTGAACAATTAATCAATTTCGGAGAGCAGTTCCAGGAAAAACCTGGCGTCGTCGCCACGCAGGGTGCGGGCCAGTTCCAGCAGGCCGTCGGTGAGATAGCGGGACTCGAAGCCCTGGGTCCGCAGATAGGTCATGGCGATGATGGCCCGATCCTTGAGGGGGCAGGCGGTGACAATGACCTTGTCCCGGGGCAGTTCATCCAGACGCCGAGGCAGCTCGTTGAGGGGGATGGCCAGGCCGAAGCCCATTGACCAGGCCTGCCGTTCCTCGGGAAAACGAATATCCACCAGCACCGCCTCATCATTTAGCAGCAGGCCCAGCAACTGTTGGCTGCCGGCCTTCATCTCCCGGCGCTCGGCGTAATCGAAGGAAAGCAGATATTCCTCCAGGCTCGGCCCTTCGGCGGCGGCCGGCGCCGGTATCATTAACCCCGGCAGGCCAAGTCCCAACAAAAGAAGCCACAACACAAAACATCTCATCATCGTCGTCTCCGGTTTTTCATTACACCTTGGATCGGCTTGCCAACTGCCCATCACGATTTGCCGAGCCAGCCCAACACCTCTTTTTGGGAGGGCGCCTTGCCGGAACACTTGAATTGTAAGCCGCAACCAACGCCCAGAAACCGTTGCCGGGATCGGACAAGGCCTTCATGACCCGGATGAACTTTTTCTTTTCCAGGCTTTTTCAGGACCTCTTTATTTTGTCGGCGCCGACAGGGCACATTTGGTAAATTAATCGTTTTCGCATTACCGACCAATAAGCTTGAGGGTATTTTATTTTGCAACTATTCTGGTAAAAACCGGAAAAGGCCAACCATTTTGCACTAAAAACCCAGAGTTCGCTTGACAATTATCATCCATCGTCGATAATCCAACCTAGTAAAATAATTTTTCATTGTTAGTTTACTTAAAATCCGGCAATTTTGGCAAACACTGCAACAAACCGGCTACATTACGTAGTTTCGTCGGCGCCGCAGCTTAATTACGGCCCCGACCATAATTTCAAGTTATACCCTGATAATATATGGAGGAACCAGGATG
>PWOG01000012.1 GCA_003557565.1 Desulfobulbaceae bacterium | reverse complement strand
CCTGGCCAAGCTGGAAAGCGGGCCGACCCAGCTCAACATTCCCCGGGACTATTTTTACGGGGAGTTGACCGGCGACATTTACAAATCTCTCGAGATCCCTCGGGGGGCCGGTTCAAGGACGGCCATAACGGAGGCCGCATCCCTTCTTGCAAACGCCCAATACCCGGTGATTATCGCCGGCGGCGGGGTCTCCCAGGGGAACGCCCTGGATGAGACCATGGCCCTGGCCGAGTATCTTTGCGCGCCCGTGGTCAATTCCTACCTTCACAACGATTCGTTTCCAGCGGATCACCCCCTGGGCGCAGGCCCCATCGGGTACTGCGGGTCCAAGGCGGCCATGCGCCTGCTTGCCAAAGCGGACGTGGTCCTTGCCCTGGGCTGCCGGCTCGGGCCTTTCGGCACCCTGCCGCAGTACGGCATGGATTACTGGCCGGCGGACGCGAAGCTCATCCAGGTGGACATGAACGCCCGGGTGCTGGGGCTGAGCAAAAAAGTCGACGTGGCCTCGGCCGCCGATGTCCGGGAATACGGTGCAGAACTGCTGGCAGCCCTGAAATCGGAAAAAAAAACGCCTGCCGAAGGAAGCGGCCGCTTGGCCGAGATCGCCGCTGAAAAGAAGAAATGGGCCGATGAGCTGACGGCCTGGTCGTCATCCACCCAACAGCCCATGCACCCCCGGGCGTTTCTGCGGGCGCTTTCCGAAGCCATCCCCAAGGGGTCCATCATATCCACGGATATCGGCAACAATTCCTCCATGTGCAATGCCTATTTCACCTTCAATGACATCCGGCAGCATATTTCGGCGCTGAGCTGGGGAAATTGCGGGTTCGCCTATGGCGCGGCCATGGGGGCCAGGATCGGACGGCCGGACAAGGCGGTGTTTGCCTTTCAGGGGGACGGGGCCTGGGGAATCAGCGGCATCGCGGAAGTCATGACGGCCGTTCGCGAAAACATCCCGGTCATCGCCATTGTCGCCAATAATTTTGAATGGGGGGCCGAGAAGAAAAACCAGATCGATTATTACGGCAACCGGTTCGTGGGCTCCAATTTGCATGAAAACCCGGATTTCGCGGAAATCGCCCGGAACATGGGCGCAAACGGTTATACCATTGATGCGCCGGACCAGGCGGGCGACGTGATCGCCGAAGCCGTTGCATCGGGGAAACCCTGCGTTATCAACGCCCTGATCCAGGGGGGGGAGGAAGTGCTGGCCGAGCCCTTCCGCCGGGATGCCCTGAAGGCTCCGATCCGGTACCTGGAAAAATACCGGCACCTGAGTGCCGGCTGATCGCTTTTTTGCGTCACACAACAGCATGTTTCACATCAATCCGGGTGCGACAAAACGTCCGCACCCGTATATACAGGGGAATATCTGCCCCGCAGGAGGATATCGATGGAAAATGTTTCAGAGGAGAGCGTGTCCGGCGGTCAACTCGTTGCTGAAGCCCTTGTACAAAGGGACGTGGAATTTGTTTTTTCACTTTCCGGGGGGCACATTACCCCGATTTACCAGCACCTGGAAAACAGTCCGGTGACCATATTCGACACCCGCCACGAACAGGCGGCCGTGTTCATGGCCGAAGCATGGGCAAAGATGACCCGGACGCCCGGGGTGGCCATGGTAACGGCCGGACCCGGGTTTACGAACGCCTTGACCGGGGTGGCCAGCGCGTTTTTTTCCAATACGCCACTGGTGATTATTGCCGGGTGCGTGGGGCTTGACAACAAGGAAAAATACGACCTCCAGGACATGTACCAGGAACAGGTGATATCGCCCATGGTCAAAAAGGCCCTGGTGTGCCCCAAAACAACCCGCATCCCCGAATACGTGGACATGGCCTTCCGGACGGCCGCCAGCGGCCGCCCCGGGCCGGTATACCTGGAGTTCCCGGTGGACGTGCTGAATGCGGAGGTGGCGCGCGCATCCGTCAAACAGCTAAATACCATGGTGGAATCCCGGCCCGCGGACCTGAACGGGGCGGAAAAGATGCTGGAGATGATGGCGGCGGCCCATAACCCGGTGGTCATTGCCGGCACAGGGGTATGGCAGGCGGAAGCCGAAGCAGATCTGATTGATTTTATTGAAAAAACCGGCATGCCGGTGTTTACGTCCCTGTCGGCCCGGGGGGCCGTTCCCGATGACCATCCCCTGTGTTTCGAGGGTGCTCTTGCCATCCGTCCGGGGGCCGCTTTTGCCGCCTACATTGAAACCGACCTGGTGATCGTTCTGGGTACCCGCATTTCCCTGTATTACCTGTTCGGCGACGTGTTCAACCCGGCAGCCAAACTGGTCCAGGTGGATATCTGCCCCGAGGAGATCGGGCGGAACCGGCGGGTGGACCTCCCGGTGGCGGGCGATCTCAAGGCGTTTCTTGGGGCCTGCAACCGGATCATCGGCGAAAAGAATCTTTCCGCAACATTTGTTTCCCGTTTTTCCCCTTGGATCGAAAAGCTGAAAAAGGCTGAACAAGACGGCAAGGGGCAGGCTGTGAAAGACTGGACCAGCGACCACACGCCCATTCACCCGCTGCGCCTGGCCCGGGAGATCGATGCGTTCATGGACAAAGAGGACGACATCGTGGTGGCCGACGGCGGGGATACGACCACGTGGATGGGGATGACCCGCACCATGAAGACGGCCGGCCACTACCTGGACTACGGCATCTTCGGGTCTCTCGGCGTGGGGCTGCCCTACGCATTGGCGGCAAAGCTGCGGCATCCGGACAAACGGGTCCTGCTGATCTCCGGGGACGGCAGCATCGGCTTTAATTTCATGGAGTTCGAAAACGCAATGCGCAAGGGGCTGCCCATCGTGGTGGTCATCTGCAACGACCTGGGCTGGGGGATGATCCGCCACAGCCAGGAGATCCGCATCGGCCATGCCATCGAGGCGGGCACCTGGATCGGGCGGGTGGATTACCACAAGATGGTGGAAGCGATCGGCGGCAAAGGGTATCTTGTGGAAAACCCAGCCGATATCCGACCGGCCCTCGAGGACGCCTTTGCTTCGGGAAAGGTTTGCCTGATCAACGTCATGACCGATCCCACCACCATCAGCCCGGGCAGCATGGCCCTGGCCAACGTGGGGGCGTACAAGGCATAGCGGCCGTATGGGCGGCCGGGTCGCCCGATATGGATTGATGAGAATCACCGGCAGATGGAGGAGCGAAT
>PWOG01000188.1 GCA_003557565.1 Desulfobulbaceae bacterium | reverse complement strand
TGAAAACTGCTTGTAGTACAACACCATTGAAAACGTGTCGAAACCGGCAAAGCGAGAAGAGATTTTTTTCTCGCCCGGGATACCTGTTGCCACTTGACATTGGAGGCCATATATATGTTAACCTTCCTTATCGCTAATTTCAACGACATTCTCACCGCTTTCTAAAAGCTCTTTTGCCTTCAAAAGTGTTGTCGACAAAATTTCTCTCATCATGGCGTTCGAAGTGTTTCCGCAAGTGACCCAAATAAGTTGGGGAGGCGCACCCCTTTGTTCAATAAGCTGGATAAAATCGTCATCTTTACTCATGACAACCGCATCCACTTTCTTTGCTGCTTCAAAAATTTCAGAATCAGTCGCATTCCGAAGTTCTAAAGCCCGTACCGATTCAGCTTCAATATCATTAAATGTGCGGTTGATCCAAGCAGCAATTGCCGGTGAGAGTTGTGCATCAACCCAAATTTTCATGCCGCAACAATCGGATGATCAATTTTACCACGGGCATATTTGATGGATGCTTCAATATCTTCTTTTTCCAGGTCAGGCAACTCTTCCAAGATCTTATCGTGGCTTAAACCGGCCGCAAGAAGATCCAATACGTCTATGACGCGGATTCTCATTCCCCTGATACATGGCCTGCCACCACATTGATAGGGATTGGTAGTAATGCGTTTTCTCCAGTCTTTCATTTTGGTAGAATTATGTTGAACTCTATTTTAAATCTACTTAAAACACGGCAGATATCATAGATTGAGGCATAGGAGGTTAGCTGTTCGGCGGTTAAGAGGCGGATCAAGAAATTTGAATGAGGACTATCAACGTTTTCCGCCGCTTTAACCGCTTGTTATGCCTGAACAGCCTTAAGAGGCTTAATATGTTTGCTTGGCCGATTGGCAGAAAGATCATGCATAGACTGTAAATTCAGCCAAAATTCAGGAGAAGTATCGAACGCCTCTGACAGCAGCCAGGCTGTATCCGGAGAGACCCCTCTTTTACCCCTCACAATTTCGTTAATCCGCTGAATGGGTATGCCCAAATGATCCGCCAACTCCTTTTGGGTTAGTCCCATTGGCTCAAGAAACTCTTTCAGTAATATGGTGCCGGGATGTGTGGTAACTCTGTTTTTTGGAATCATATAGATTCACCTATTTCTGTTCATTAATGATAATCTACAATGGCAACATCATATGCACTGGAATCCTGCCAGCGGAATGCGATTCTCCATTGGGCGTTGATTCGAATGCTATGAAAACCTTTGTATTCACCCCGCAATGCTTCAAGCCTGTTGCCGGGCGGTGATCTCAAATCATCAAGAGAAGTGGCAGCATTCAGGATGTCCAGTTTATAGGTGGCGGATTCAAGAATTTGGGTCGGAAGTTTTCTGACCTTGCTGCTTGAATTGCCATGAAATAAGTCTGACGTTGCTTTATCTCCGAATGATTTGATCATTCTTTAATTTAATGGATTAACGGTATCCATGCAACGAAATTGTATTGTGAGGGCATAACGGTCTGGCGTTTAACCGGTTTTGCAATTAACAGCTACTAAAGTGATAAAAAGCATGGTATACCGCAACTCTGAAAATCTTTATTGCTGACTTTGAGCGGCAAAATCCGGTTGTAACGCTGGTTATAATGCGATTCACTCGATTTAGCATTATCATGCAACTATGAAATACCACACACCCAAATCTGAAGATGAGATTCTGCCAAATAAAATCGGGCTGACGGATTCTGAGAAAATTGCAGAAGAAGAGTACCGTGGGTTTTTGAGGGCGGAAATCAAATTCGAATCTGAATTGGACCAGATAGACACTTTTGATTGGGAACTTTTGTCTATGATCCATGAAACAGCTTTAGGACATTTGTATGAATTTGCTGGAGACTTAAGGCAAGTAAATCTGTCTAAAGGAGGCTTCATGTTTCCTGCTGCTAAATTTCTCCCATCTGCTGTTAAAGAATTTGAAAAAGAATTCCTAAACCCATTACCAGACTCATTTGAAGAGTATGAGCAATTAATCAATTAAGTTGCACCTCTTCATTCTGAGCTTCTTTTTATTCATCCATTCCGGGATGGCAATGGACGTACAGCAAGACTTTTTGCCGACGTGATTGCTTTAAAGAGTGGGTTTGATCGCTTTAATTTTGAAAAGATTACCGAGAAAAGAATGCCGGAGTATGTTACAGCGGTGCAGGCAGCAGCAGATAAGAATTATGAACCAATGATCCGGCTTTTCAGGAGTTTTAAGAAGTAGAACCGTTTTGAAACTCCCGAACCACTTCACGTCGAATTTGTTCAGCTCTTTTCTTTGGGATATTCATCCCTTCAATACGAAATGAAACTCTTTGAGACTTCATGGCCTCACGGGAAATGGTGTCGATATTTTTCTTTTTTAAAACTGATTTCATGTTTGAATTATACGAAAATTTGAGCTCAAACTTTTGATGTTAGAGAGCATTATAACGGTTTGGCGACTAAGCGGCGAGGCACCAAACTATTCAAAGACTCCGAAACGTAAACTCATCCGCTTGAGCCGCATTGTTATGTGGCGATATTATGAGCTAATGACATCCAATGGCTTAGCACATCGATCAGGAAATGAACGTAGAATCTGCTTGTCCATGGTTATCAGTTTAATATCCAGTTCTTCTGCAAGACTGATGAACTCGCAGTCGTAGGAAGAACAATCAGAATTATCTGCCAGATCATAAACCTGAACTGAGTTCACATGAAACTCTCGTTCTTTCATTTGATTTTCTGCTTTTTCAGTTAGTTGTATTGCTTCTGAAAGACCGATGAGATTCTTCCTCATGTAAAGAATGACAACATTCCTGAATTCACTTTTCCACAGTACCGGAGCAACCCATTCCGGATCCCATTGAAATAACTGCTCGCAAAGCTCCGTATGATCTGATGGCAACCAAAAGTGGGCCAGGATGTTTGTGTCAACAACGATCATGGCCTGCCCTGATCAATGGCATCCTGGATTTCTTCAGCAGATAAGCTTCCTTTGACTTTTTTCCTCATCGTCCGGGCCTGACGAAGAATTTCATCGGCAGAAACACGCTTAGGCTCCACAGATCGTTCCAAACAGGCGATAATTTCGCTGTTCATGCTGCGATGTTGAGCTTCTGCCTGTTGCTTCAGTTTTTTGTAAATAGGCTCGGGTATATTTTTG
>PWOG01000102.1 GCA_003557565.1 Desulfobulbaceae bacterium | reverse complement strand
GATCAAGGTCAACGATCTGGCCCTGCAGAAAAGGCTGGGAGCCAAGGCCCGCAGCCCCCGCTGGGCGGTGGCGGCCAAATTCGCCGCGGTTCAGGCTTCCACCCGGCTGATCGGGGTGGAATTCCAGGTGGGCCGGACCGGCGCCATCACCCCGGTGGCCCAACTGGAACCGGTCAAGGTGGGGGGGGCCATGGTCAGCCGGGCCACCCTGCACAACGAGGATGAAATCACTCGCAAGGACCTGCGCCTGGGCGACACCGTGCTGGTCCAGCGGGCCGGCGAGGTAATCCCGGAAGTGGTCAAGCCGGTGAGCGAAAAACGCCGGGGCACGGAAACCCCCATCCGGATGCCGGAGCACTGCCCCGAGTGCGGCCATGAATTGCTCCGCAACAGCGGCGAGGCCGTCCGCCGCTGCCCCAACCCCCTGTGTCCGGCCCAGCGGCTGCGGTCGTTGATCCATTTCTGCGGCAAGGGCGGGCTGGATATCGACGGCCTGGGCAAAAAGGCGGTGGAGCAGTTGATCCGGGCCGGCCTGGTCAAGGATATCCCGGATATCTATCGCCTGACTGCCGAACAGCTGGCGGAGCTGCCCGGCTGGGGAGAAAAATCGGCGGCCAAGGTGGTGGCCGCCATCGCCGCCGCCAAAGCCCCCCGGCTGTCGCGGCTGCTGGCGGCCCTGGGGATCCGCCATGTGGGCGAGGTCAACGCCCAGATGCTGGCCCGCCACTTCACCACCCTGGACAGTCTGCAGCAGGCCGTTGAAGAGGATTTCCTGGAAGTTGAAGGGATCGGCCCCCAGGTCGCCGTCTCCCTGGTCACCTTTTTCAATGACCAGGACACCGCAGAGATGCTGGACCGGCTCAGGGAACTGGGCCTGGAAATCACCCCCGAGCAGCAACGGGACCAGGAATTGCCCCTGGCGGGCAAGGTTTTTCTGTTCACCGGCGCGCTGGCCGGATTATCCCGCAACGAGGCCAAGGCCCGGGTCAAGGAGCTGGGCGGGCAGGTGGCCAGCTCCCTCAACCGCAAGGTAACCCACCTGGTCTGCGGCGACAAACCCGGCTCCAAGCTGGCCAGGGGGCGGGAGATGGGCATAGAAATCCTGAACGAGGAAGACTTTGTCCGTTTGCTTACCTGGCCCGTGGACAGCGGCAGTTAAGCCGCCCCACGGGCTTTACCTAACCCCTGGAAACAGCAATAAATTACGGCAAATTGCCGGCCATAACCCCAATACCACAATGTGTGGTCACCTCGGAACCTGTTAATATCCGGATTTTTTAATTGACAAACAGTCCGATAATTTCTATTTTCGATATTGCTTGTTAACAGAATCTTAATAGTTACTTTGTCGCTGTTTGTCCGTTTTTTTATCAACTCCCAAAAAGAACGTTCTTTTCTATAAGTGTTACCCGACGGCACCAGGCATCGGGCACGAGCAGGAAGTATCCGTTATCAGCGGTGTCCCGCTTCCTGTAAACCACTAAGTATAAAGAAAGTGAGAGGAGGTAGCAAGATGCAAAGGTTAAGGCACCATGTCGCCCAGCTGGCAACGTTGCTCCTGGCGGCTTTCCTGCTGACCGCCTGCGGCATGGCCGGTAAAACGGCCGCTCCCGACGCCGCCGGTCCGCAGCATGTCGAGCAGGATCCGCAGCTGCGAATCACCACCGCCGAGTTGATGGATCTTTTTGACGAGGTTTATGATGGGCAACCGTTGATCAAGGCCCGCCTGGACGCCAACGACCGCTTTCTGCTGGTGGACGCCCGCCCCCTGGGTCGTTACCAGGAAGGCCATATTCCAGGCGCCATCCATATGACCCCCGGTGAAGTGGCCAATAACATCGACCAGCTGCCCCGCGACCGCAAGGTCATCTTCTACTGCGGCGGCCTGCATTGTCCCCTGAGCAGCCAGGCGGCCGACATCGCCATGGAACACGGGCTGACCAACGTGCGGGTGTATTATGAAGGTGACCCCGCCTGGCGGGAAGCCGGCAATTACCTGATTTCCAAAACGCCTTACGTTTATCATATGGTCATGAATCAGGCCGATGAGGCCAACTTCACCCTTATCGACACCCGCCCCACCGACGTACACCGCAAGTCCTTCATCCCCGGTTCGCTCTCTATTCCCATCAACCAGTGGGAACTGAAGAAGAGCCTGCTGCCCCGGGATCTTGACACCCGGCTGATCTTTTACTGCGGAGGTTATGGCTGACCCCACAGCGACAGAGCCGCCAGGATGGCGGCCGATTTGGGTTACCGGAATCTCTTCGTATATCATGCCGGCGAGCCGGCATGGAAAGAAGCAGGCCTGCCGCTTTGGGGCAACGAGCCCAGCGGCGTGGTGGCCATGGAGCCCAAGGATCTGCCCAAAGTGGCTCCCGGCGAGTTGCCGCGCGTTATCGGCAGCGATGAGTTCAAAGAGCTGGTGGCGGCAGGTGACGTGGTTGTCCTGGATGTCCGCAGCGCCGACGAGTACAATGCCGGCCACATTCCCGGAGCCATCAATCTGCCCGACGACCAGTTCCATGCCAACTTTGACGAGATGGTCAAACAGGTGCCCACCGATCAGCGGGTGGTTATCCACTGCCTTACCGGCATCCGGGCCGAGGGAGTTTATCACGCCCTGGCCACCCGCGGCGATTACGAAAACCCCGAAGGGGTGCAATACCTCAACGCCAACATTTCCATCAGCGAAAACGGCTCCTTCACCCTTCAGTAACCACCACCTGGCAGACCGGCGCCCGCCAACGCCGCCGGCCTGAGGTCACAAAAAAGCCCGCTTCGGCGGGCTTTTTTTGTGACTTAACAGGCAAACAAAGCGGACAATCAGGTTTGATTTTCACCGCAAACGTATTATATTCCACAGAGTGGTACAAGAATATCGTCATTAAGGTTGCATACCTTGATCTGCTGCGTTCCGTTGGGGGCTTTCAACGTTTCGCCAATCCTTGCACCGGTTATCTTCCATGCTGTTGGCCAACACCAGCTTGCTCATTATTTGTTTCCTTTTGGCCGGCCTGTTTATGGGCTGGCTGCTACACCGCAGCGACTTTTGCATCTCGGGAATCCTGCGCGACGCCTTTTTGTTTCGTAGTTACGCCCTGCTGCCCTCGCTGCTGCTGGTAGTAGTGGCAGGGCTGATTGTTTTTCAGCTGGCCCGCGCCGCCGGAGTTAT
>PWOG01000319.1 GCA_003557565.1 Desulfobulbaceae bacterium | reverse complement strand
GTCCCCCAGATCTCGGGAAGGATAACAACAAGCGGAGCGCTGTCCTCCCTGCTGATGTTCTCAAGATAGCCTTCTACCCTCTGAAAACGATCTTCCCTGGTTTCACTGTCATTTACCGCCAGTTGTATAGCATTTAATTTAAACATCTCGGTACACCTCTTTAAGTAGGTTTAAAAAATTATCATGTAACAGAAGAATCTATTATTCCTCCACCTAAAACTTCATCTCCCCGGTAAAAAACTGCCGATTGTCCGGGAGTTATCGATTTTTGTACTTCGTCAAACAATATCCTTGCACAACAATTATTAACCTTTTCAATTGAAGCGGGAACTGCAGGTGCACGGTACCGAATTTTAACTTCTACAGGTATTCTATCCGGAGGTGGATTGCCTGAAATATAATTAACATCGCTTATTAAAAGGCCTGGACTGGCAGTGTCTTCATCCTGCCCTACTATTATTCGATTGTTTTGCGCATCAATATTTACTACATATAAGGGTTCGGCAGCAGTAATCCCAAGCCCTTTACGCTGGCCGACAGTATAAAAAGCAATCCCCTGATGTTTTCCCAGCAAGTGGCCCTCAGTAGATACTATGTCTCCGGGCTTAACAGCTTCCGGACAGGTTCGTCTTATAAAAGAGCGGTAGTCGTTATCGGGTATAAAGCAAATTTCCTGACTTTCCCCTTTATCCGCTACATCAAGCTCATTATTTCGGGCTATTCCTCTTATTTGTTCCTTAGTTTTATCCCCTAAAGGGAATAAGACAGATTTTAAATCATCCTGGGTGAGCGTATAGAGCATGTAGCTCTGGTCTTTTCCACTATCAAGTCCTTTGTACAATCTGAACATGCTGCTTTCCCGGTCATAAACAATTCGTGCATAATGGCCCGTTGCCAGGTAGTTAATGCCTAAGGATAATGCTTTTTCCCGCAGGGCAGAAAATTTGATTACCCTGTTGCAGACAACACAGGGATTCGGAGTTCTTCCCCGTAAATATTCAGATGTAAAATTATTTACCACGTCACCGTAAAACAGTTCTTTCATATTGAAAACATAGTGCGGTATGCCAATGTCTTCCGCCACTCTCCGGGCATCATTAACAGCTGCCAGGGAACAACATCCCTGTGTATCTTCTTCTGCAGAATCTTCCGCCCTTGGATCCACCCATAAGCGCATAGTAGCACCCACAACTTCGTACCCGGCCTCCTTTAAAAGCAAGGCAGCCACAGAGCTGTCCACACCACCGCTCATGGCTACAAGTACCTTGTTGCCTTTTTTGTCTTTAGTCGCTTTCATGAAAACCACCCAAATTCTCTGTTTTCTGCACATACTTAACACCAGGTTCAAAAGTAAAGTTTTAAGCTGAAAACATAGGTAATCGTGTTCTTTTATTTCACCAGAGTTCTATTAGTAAAAACCATAAATAAATCCTACTACAGGTAAAACAATTGAGCAAGCGAAACGCTATATGTAAAAAGGCCTGCTTAGGGCATCTTTACCCAAAACAGGCCTTCAATCATGATCATTTCTGCATTTATTTGAGCGGAATATCTGTTTCCGCCCCGGTGGCAACAAACTCAACCGGTAGACCAGGATCATCAAGCATGGCCAGGTCATAGGGATAGGTTAGCGCCTGGGTCACTATGTCGTCTTCTCCGGGTTCAGTGAAATCAACTGTAACCAAGAGTCTGTCGGCTTCTTCTGCTATACTGGTAATTTCAACATCATAACCGCCTGTAGGTTTCTCTCCATAGGTAACCAGGAGGTATAATATACCTTCATATTCCATGGTTTGAGCAGCAAACTCTTCCCTGGAACCATCAATCCAATCCTGGACTTCTTCAGGCAGTTCATCAATCAATGTAATTTCATCCTCCTCATCTGGATCCATGTGATCGTAAGGATCGGTTGGTTCACCACATGCTGCAACAAACAAGAAAGTCACTACCAGGAGCACTAATAATATTGGCTTTTTAAACATTAACAAAACCCCCTTCTAAATAGTCTGTCATCTATTTTACATTCTATCTTTAAGACAATGTAGTGACCATTTTGGTTCGGCATTTTAAGGTTTTATTTGTATTTTTTTTAGTTCATGTAGTATGATTATTAGTAGGATGCTTAAAATAGAGAAATACAATGAGGAGTTTGCCATGCGTCAGACTATTTTAATATTTTTTATAATCCTGGCCACATTTGCTTCAACCGGTTGTGAATCGAATCTCCAGGAAGAAACCTATTCTATAGTATACGAAATGCCAGGTTGAATTGTAGGGGATTATACCGGCCAGTTAAAAAATGGGCTGCCCCATGGTGAAGGCACCTGGGATAGCGCCGAAGGCGGCCGGTATTAAGGGTCCTGGTCAGAGGGCCAATTTCATGGAGAAGGTATTTTTGAATGGCCGGATGGAAGGGTATATGAAGGCGGCTGGGAAAATGGCTACCAACACGGCAGTGGAAAAATGCTATATCCTGACGGGTCCGTATATGAAGGCCTTTGGGTAAACGGACGTTTTGTAAATGATTAACAATTAATTAGCAGAGCTGAAAAAGGAGATGGGGATATGCATGGCTTTGACAGGCTAAAACCTGTGGGCTTATTGCTTGGGATTTTTCTAGCGGTTTTTGGGGTAGTGTTTTTAGCTATACCCGAAACGGTGGCAGAATTCATGGCAATTTTTATCGGTGCTATTGTCACTGTCATCGGAGGTTTCAGGATTGCCTCTGTAATTATTAACTGGCAAATATCCGCAAATCGCATTTTTCTGTTGATAATTGGAGCTGCTTTATTCATAATTGGCATTTTTATGCTATTTAATCCAGAATTTACGATTGCCATTGTTGGTGCAATAATCGGTATTTTTGCTATACTGATGGCTTTCGACAGGTTTTTAACGGCCAATAAACTGAAAAATACAATTAACGTGGTCCCCACTATTATTTCCGGCATAATACACCTGGCATTCGGTGTAGGTATGATTTATTCAGCCATAGTGGTTTTCTCAATTATTATAATCCTGGTCGGTATATACATGTTGATCGCCGGCATAATGTTCGCCCTGTCTACCCTGTTTTTCAGGGATTTTTAAGCAGCCCAATCGGGTAGGAGGCTGACCCTTAGTGGGTCAGCCGACCTCCCACAGAACCGTACGTACCGTTCGGTATACGGCTCCTCC
>PWOG01000081.1 GCA_003557565.1 Desulfobulbaceae bacterium | reverse complement strand
CTGGCGGCCGCCGGCCAGCTGGAATTTCTGACCTCCTTTGACCCGGGGCCGGACAGCCGGCGCCTGCAAGCCCTGCTCCGGGAACTGGCGGGCCGCAAAGGCGAGGACGCCCTGCTCTTTGCCCAGAGCCTGGCCGCCGAATTCAGCGCCCAGCGCGAGGAGACCACCCCGGAACTCAAAGGCCCCCTGCTGGGTCTGGCCGAAGACGCCAGCGCCGCCCGGGAGCGGGAAAACATCTGGCAGGCCCTGCTGCTGCTTAAACTGGCGGAGAACCTGGAACGCGACGAACAGGAAGCCGAGGAGAAGCTGCAGGCCATCGAGACCCGGCGAGCCGCCATGTTTCGGCAGCTGAACGGCGACGAAACAGCGGCGGAGGGCGGCAGGCAGAACGGGGAGCCAATCGTCCCCCTGCGGTCCTGGCGCAACCCCGGCCGCCAGCTGCGGGCCTGGAGCCGGCTTTTTCTCCGGACCCCCGAACGCCCGCAAATGCTGGTCAGCGCCGATGCCGAGGCCTGGAGCCTGCTTCTAGACCGCGCCGAAAACCGGGATCCTTCCCCCCAGCCCCTGGCCACCCTGCAGCTCCCAAGAACCCCGGAATTGACCGCCAAGCCCGAAGACGACACCCCGTCCACCGGCAAACCCTGGCGCGAAGCCAGGCAGACCCTGCTTGCTGCCCTGGAACAGGCCGCCGCCGACGGGAACGGCGCGGCCGCGACCACGGCCGCCGACGCCTGGAACCGGCAGGTGGCAGGGCATGAAGCTAATCACCCCCCGGGGCGCCACGCCCTGGAAATTGTCCTGTTGCCGCAAACCCCGCTCAGTCGGCTGATCCTCGACTACAACCGATTCAGCTCCCCGGCGGAAAGCGAAAAAAAAGGCCACGAGGAAAAACCCCATGGCCTGATAGCCCTCTACCGTTAAATCTACAGGTTGCTGCCCCCCCCCTGGTGAACGGTTACTCTCCGGGGTGGTGGGGAACTTGGCGGTAGGGATTGATGCTGATCACCGGGCATTCGGCCCGCTTGATCACCTTTTCCGCCACGCTGCCGAAAAGCACCCGCTCCAGCCCCCGGTAACCGTGGGTGCCGATAACGATCAGGTCAACCCCGGTCTGGTTGGCGTGCTCGACAATGCTTTCGGCGACATCGCCGGTCAGTATCCGGCTCTGGACCGGAGTACCGGGCGCAAGACATTCGTCGACGAAACTCTTCATCTTCTCCTCGGCGTTGCGGATCATCTCCTCCTCGAACTGGGCGATGGGCTCGTGGGGGACAAAAAAACCGGAATAATCATCGAAGCTCTGGACCACGAAAACCACCGACAGCTCCGCCTGGAACCGCTTGGCCAGCGAGGCGGCCTGGGCCAGAATCTTGCACGAATTGGTGGAGAAATCCACCGGCACCAGCATTTTACGGAATTTTTCCATCGTTTACCCTCTCCCAGATTATGGTATATAACTCTACCATGGTTAATCAGAACCCAGCGAACAATACCGCTCCACCTGGCGACAAGTTACCAGCGGCCGGTGATTATTGTCAAGCGCATAGCGATGGCGAGGTGGCCGCCGCCATGGATGAGATTTTCGCCCCCGACGGCCTGCTGGCCCGGGAGCTGCCCGGCTTTGAACCCCGGGAAGGCCAGCTGACCATGGCCCGGGCGGTGGCCGCCACCCTGACCGGGACCACGGGAGAGCCGGAAAATCCGCCATCTTTGGGCCGGCTGCTGCTGGCCGAAGCCGGCACCGGCACCGGCAAGACTTTGGCCTACCTGGTGCCGGCGGTGCTCTCCGGCCGCAAAGTGGTGGTCTCCACCAACACCATCAACCTCCAGGAACAGATCCTGGCCAAGGAGATCCCCTTTATCCGGCGGCATCTGGCCCCGGGGCTCAAGGCCCTGTGCGTCAAGGGAAGACAGAATTATCTCTGCCTCTACCGCTGGTACCAGCTCCAGACCAACCCCCAGGGGCGGCTGTTCGGCGGCTCCGCCGCCGACAACACCGAGGAAAACCTCAACACCCTGGCCGCCTGGGTACCAAAAACCGCCACCGGCGACCGGGCCGAGCTGGGCACCCTGGCCGACAACTCCCCCCTCTGGGCCGGGATCAGCGCCGCCGCCGGCCAGTGCCTGGGCTCCTCCTGCTCCCACGGGGCCGACTGCTTTATCACCCGCCTGCGCCAGCGGGCGGCCCGGGCCCAATTGCTGATCGTCAACCATCATCTTTTCTTTTCCGACCTGGCGGTGCGCCGTTTCGGGCATGCCGAAGTCCTGCCCCGCTACGAGGCGGTGATCTTCGACGAGGCCCATCACCTGGAAAACATCGCCACCCGCCATTTCGGCCTCGCCCTCAGTCACTACCAGATCATCGACCTGGTCCGGGACCTGGAAGGCATGGCCGAGGCCCGGCTGCGGGAGCGCGACCGGGACGGCTTGATCCAGACCGCCCGCGCCCTGGCCGCCGAGGCCGGCTTTTTTCTCGATTTTTTTCCTTCCCAGCAGGGGCGTTTCCCCCTGCGGGAGTTGATCGCCCGCGAACCCCGGTGGGCCGAACTCCGGGAGACGCTGCAAAACGCCTTTACCGCCCTGATCCACCGCCTGGAGGATCTGGCCCGGGCCGAGGAGGTCTGGGGCCCCATGCTGCGGCGCTGCCAGGACCTGCTGGCCACCTTCAAGACCATCGCCAACCCGCCGCCCCCTGCCGGGCGCCAATCGGCAGCCGGCCCGGCGGTTCTCGACGCCATGCCCCTGCCGCCCCGGGACGCCGACGGCCTGGCCACCGTAAGCGATCACGGGGTAGCGCATCTTGCGTCCATCGAGCCGGCTCAAGTACCGACTTACGCATCGCCGTCTCGCTCAACTCAACCTGCGGCACCCACCGGGCGCTTACCCCATGATGAATCCGGTGCTCACCTGCCGACAGTTGCCGGCGGCGGCGAGGATACGGCGCCGCCGCCGGCGGTGGCCGCCGACGCAGCCATTTACTGGTACGAGCGCCGGGAGAAGACCGTGCAGCTGGCCGTCTCCCCCATCGACGTGGCCCGTCATCTTCAACAACACCTCTACAGCCAGGTCAAGGCGGCGGTCTTCACCTCGGCGACCCTGAGCACCGGCAACGACTTCCGCTACATCAAGTCCCGCCTGGGCCTGCCGGCGGACTGCCCCGGCCTGGACCTGCCCACCCCCTTCGAT
>PWOG01000186.1 GCA_003557565.1 Desulfobulbaceae bacterium | reverse complement strand
CTGCTGCTTAAAGGCGGCGGCTTCAGGGTCCGCGACGACGAGGATATCTGCCAGCGGATCATGGCCTTTCATACCCGGCCCGCCGAATATCACCGCGCGGCGGAACAGGCCCGCGACGCCGCCCTGACCCTGCGGGGAGCGGTTCGCAAGCAGGTTGGACTGATTAAAGAACAGCTTGATCGTCAACGGCAAACCGCGACAACCGAGGCAGAGACCGCTTCGTGATGGTGGCGGACCCGCAAGAAGGCAACACCTTTTGGTTTGCAATACCTGTGGGTTTATTTTGTAGCCATTACCGGCCGACTAAGGTTAAAGGCTTTTTGAAGGAACGTACTTTATTAATTTCGATATAAAAACAGATAACCAAGAGGACAAACGGCAGATGAAAGCATGTATCGCCCTGGAAGACGGGACTGTTTTTGAAGGGGTATCCTTTACCGGCAGTGGCGAGACCACCGGTGAAATCGTGTTCAACACTGGCATGAGCGGCTACCAGGAATTATTGAGCGACCCTTCCTACCGTGGCCAGATCGTCACCATGACCTACCCCCTGATCGGCAATTACGGGGTCAACGAAGAGGATATGGAATCCGAGCGGGTGCAGGTGGAGGCCTTCGTGGTCCGTGAATACTGTCCTTTTCCCAGCAACTTCCGTTCCCAGGGCACCCTGGCCGAGCTGTTGCAAAAGCACGGGGTGCTGGGCATCGAAGGGGTGGACACCCGGGCCCTGACCCGTCATATTCGTCAGGCCGGGGCCATGAAAGGGGTGGTTTCCACCGAGGATCTCGACCATGCCTCACTGGTGGCCAAGGCCAGACAGTCACCGGGCCTGATCGGCCGGGATCTGGCCCGGGAGGTCACCTGCCGTGAACCCTACGGCTGGACCACCGCCGGCCCGGTACCGGGTTCTTCCTTTGCCACCGCCGATCCCGGCCGTTACAAGGTGGTGGCCATCGATTACGGCCTTAAGTACAACCAGCTGCGGCTGCTGAGCCAGCACGGCTGCCGGGTCCAGGTGGTTCCCTGTGATACCGGCGCCGACACCATCCTGGCCATGGAGCCCGATGGTATCTTTCTTTCCAACGGTCCCGGCGACCCCGCCGGGATCGCCGGAGTCACCGATACTCTCCGGGGCCTGCTGGGCAAAAAGCCCATCTTCGGGATCTGTCTGGGCAACCAGTTGCTCGGGCTGGCTTACGGCGGCAGCACCTACAAGCTGAAATTCGGTCATCGGGGGATCAACCAGCCGGTCAAGGACCTGGCCACCGGCAAGATTGAAATAACCTCGCAAAACCACGGATTTTGCGTGGACATGAACAGCCTGGATGAAAATGAAGTGGAGCTGACCCATGTCAACCTCAACGACAACTCCGTGGAAGGTATTCGCCACCGGCGTCTGCCGGCCTTTTCCGTGCAGTACCATCCGGAAAACGCCCCCGGACCCCACGATGCCGTGTACTTATTTGAACGTTTCGTAAAAATGATGGGGTCAAACTGAACGACGATCCTCCGCCAGAAGGCGGAAAACTGCGGAAGCTGGACTTCAACCGGCCAAACCGCCGCGTCTTTACCGCCCTGGCTCACAACATTATCAAATCCCAAACCAGCATCAGGGAAGAAAAGGATAAGAAATAACCATGCCCAAACGCACCGACATCAAAAAAATCCTTATCATCGGCTCCGGTCCCATCATCATCAGCCAGGCATGTGAATTCGACTATTCGGGTACCCAGGCGGTCAAGGCCCTGAAGGAAGAGGGTTATCAGGTTGTCCTGATCAACTCCAACCCGGCCACCATCATGACCGACCCGGATATCGCCGATGCCACCTATATCGAACCCATAACCCCGGAATTCGTGGCCAAGGTCATCGAAAAGGAACGTCCCGACGCCCTGCTCCCCACCCTGGGCGGCCAGACCGGACTCAACACCGCCATCCAGGTGGCGGAAATGGGTATCCTGGAACAATACGGGGTGGAGTTGCTGGCGGCCCGGATCGACGTGATTCGCAAGGCCGAAGGCCGTGATTCCTTCCGGGAGGCGATGAACAAAATCGGCCTTCGGGTGCCGGAGAGCGTGATCATTCACACCCTGTCCGAGGCCAAGGCGGCGGCCGCCGAGATCGGCTTTCCGGTTATCGTCCGGCCCAGCTTCACTCTGGGCGGCACCGGCGGCGGGATCGCTTACAATCAGCAGGAACTGGAAGATATTTGCGAGCACGGCCTGGACCTTTCCATCAACAGCGAGGTCATGCTGGAAAAGAGCCTGCTGGGCTGGAAGGAATTCGAGCTGGAGTTGATGCGGGACAAAAATGACAACGTGGTCATCATCTGTTCCATTGAAAACTTTGACCCCATGGGGGTTCATACCGGTGATTCAATCACCGTGGCCCCGGCCCAGACCCTGACTGACAAGGAATACCAGATGATGCGCGACGCCTCCTTGGCCATCATCCGGGAGATCGGAGTGGAAACCGGCGGCTCCAACGTGCAGTTTGCCGTCAACCCGGAAAACGGCGAGCTGATGGTGATCGAGATGAACCCCCGGGTCAGCCGCTCCTCGGCCCTGGCTTCCAAGGCCACCGGTTTTCCCATCGCCAAAATCGCCGCCAAGCTGGCGGTGGGCTACACCCTGGATGAAATCCAGAACGACATCACCCGGGAAACCTATGCCGCCTTTGAACCGGTCATTGACTACTGCGTGGTCAAGATCCCCCGCTGGACCTTTGAAAAATTTCCCGAGGCCGAAAACATACTGACCACGGCCATGAAGTCGGTGGGAGAAACCATGGCCATCGGCCGCACCTTCAAGGAGGCCATGCAGAAAGGGCTGCGTTCCCTGGAGATCGGCTGCAGCGGCTTCGGCGCCGACCCAACTTTTGAGAAACTCACTCACCTGGACGCCAACGACCTGGAAAACGCCCTGCGCACCCCCAGTTCCAACCGCCTCTTTAAGCTATATGAAGCCCTGCGGCGGACCGATGGCGGCATGGAAGATATTGAACGGCTCTACCGGACAACCATGATCGACCCCTGGTTTCTCCATCATCTGGCGGGCATCGTGGAACTGGAAGGGGAAATCCGCCAGGCGGGCTTTGCCGGCATCACCCCCGAACTGCTGCGACGGGCCAAGCGCAGCGGCTTTGCCGACCGCCAACTGGCCTACCTGACCGGCACCTCCGAAGACGACGTCCGG
>PWOG01000078.1 GCA_003557565.1 Desulfobulbaceae bacterium | reverse complement strand
TGAACAAAAATGCTACGGTAACCAAAACCAACAAAATGATAAGCATCTCTATTGTGCCAATACCCCGCCTGTTCAGCAAACTGTTGCGCACACGAATCCACAGACTTAAGAACATATTAATCCTCCTTTAGAAAATTGACATCATGGATAAAGCCGCTGGCAAGATAACAACTGCCATGGTAGCAAATAACATAATCATTAGTGGCAACAGAAGTTTGGTCGAAGCTTCCTGCGCCAGTTTATTTGCTACACCTTTTCTCATCTGCCAGCTTTCATCAGCCAACTGCTTCAAGGCAATCAGCAGCTCGGCATCCCCCCTCCTAATGTTCTGTGACAGCATAGAGCAAAACTTGGATACTTCAGGCATCTGTAGACGCTGGCTAAAGCCTTCCAGCGCATCAGAAAGAGCAATTCCGTTAGACATGTCAACTGCAACTTGCTGTACTGCCAAATCCAGAGGCCTGTCAGATTTTATGTTTTGAGCGACCCTGTCCCACGCCCGGGATATGTTGAGGCCTGCTCCGACTAGAAGTACCAGTTTTGTTACAAACTCAGGAAAATCCAGACTGATTTGCCGTTGCATCTTGGTCTGTTTAGTATTCAAGTCGGAATAAACAGCTACCCCGGAGACTGCCACCATTAACACAAAAAGTATAAGCGGAGTTGCATTAAAACCCTCACCCGGCTCCTGCCAATCCAGATCGTACTCCGCAATCTGACCTGGCAAAATAACAGTTTCTTCTCCCAGCGCAATCTGCCGTTCAATGTATTCAGTGGTAGACACAGGTGAAACCATCAATTCAAAGTCCACTTCTTCCCGCATGTCATCCAAAGAAAGGATTGCTGTTAGCACAACCGACACTGCTTCTTCACCAAATTCAGGTCGTATGACTGTGCCTGTGGAAGCAATTATGTCAGGTGCACTGGATTTCCACTCCACCTCAACCCCGAAAGCATCAATTTCCTGAAACAGATCTAAGTCGGCCATTATGTCTTGCGGATGGACGTTCTGTCCAAGAATTTGCCGCACAGAAAGCCAGCCCAGGGCTTTTTCAAACAGCTGTTCTTTGGTAGGCTCTTTTTCAGGTACTGCTATGTTTATGGGTATGTCTTCATTTGTCTCACGGATTACGGCAATGGCTTCCATTACCCTGTTTCCTTCGCCATAACCCGGGCGCTGGATTGAGTTTTCCGCGATATAAGATTCAGCCGCGCTGCCCGCACCGCCAATTAAAGCCACAAAAACCATGCCGATAATTATAAGTGAAAAAATGCGACCATAGAACAGCTTGAGAAAGAACTGTGCTTCCCTGACACCATGTACTGCTTTAATCTTCGAATAGACATAATTATCAGCAAAGCGCAGATAATCACGGGATCGCAGAAAATCCGTTACAACCAACCCAGGCGGTAGTATCTTTTGCTCCAAATTGCTGAGGTCTTTTTCTGTTAGTCTCTCTATAAAGTCATCATACTTGCCCCTTGAATACCAAAACAGTCCAACTGCCAGCACAAGAGCTATCAGAATGATAATCATGGCTACACCTCAATATCCACTATCTTAGATCCAATCCACAAAGCCAGCGCGTATACTGCCAAAACAATGGTCATGACAATATTCCCTGCTATAGTCCTGAAAACCGGTTCCATATAATCCGGTGCCATGGCAGTCATTAGCATTATAATTACAAAAGGAAACATTGCCATCACCTTCTGCTCAAGTTTACGTTGAGCAAGCAGTGTGTCCAGCTCCATGCGGAATTCCAATTTTTCCGTTATTGTCCTAGATGTGTTTTTTATAACATCAATTATGTTCCCACCAGCACGCTTGCTGGTAAACAATATCTCTGAAAAGGTTAGAATCTCTTCCAGTGCGGTGCGCTCGGCAAACTGTTTCATCACTTCTTCGATTGGTTCATTCATCTCAAGGTGAGAGTTAATCTTGCCCAGCTCTGCAACTATGTAGCCGGTTTTACCAGGGTAAAGCATGCGCATGTCTTTTTCCATTTCACGAAAAGCTGTTTCGATTGCTTTCCCTGCAGCAAGTGCTGAATTCAATGAATAAAGCATCTCTTTGAATTGGACTCGAAGCATTGAACGTCTTTTGTTTAGCAGTGCTTTGGCTCTAATCTTGGGGTATTTAAGGGCAAGCAGAGACAACAACAGTGAGGGCACAATGCTGCGGTAGATAAAATACCCCACCCCAAAGATAACTACAGCCGCGATCAAAAACCAGAAAACTTTTTCAGGTATGGACATTACGTATTTATCATAGCGAAGCAAGTCTGATTCAGGTTTTTTGGCTTTTGTTTTTGTTGTGGGCTCTGGCATTTTTTTCTCTGCAACTTTTTTGCCAAGGCTCTCGCCAAAGCTGATGTAGAGAATATAACCCAAAATAACAACGGTTAGTCCTGCAAGCACATAAACTATTTCAATCCCCTCCAATCAGATGAGGTTCCATCTTGATGCCCGCAAACCCCAACTTGCTGGCATTGACAAATTTGTTCTTTGTCCTTACCAACCCCCCTTGAATAACTCCATCTTTTTCCCCTGTTTCTTCAAACTGGAATAATGAGTTCATTTCAAACTTCCCATCGGTATAAGACAGAAGTTCACAGATTTCCACAACGCGCCTGCTGCGGTCCCTGAGCCGGGAAAGGTGTATTATGATATCCACGGCAGAAGCAATTTGGTGGCGAACTGCATCAAGGGGAATCTGCGTACCGCTCAGCACCATTGTTTCCAACCTGCTTAGCATATCCTTGGTTGTGTTGGCGTGGCCGGTAGACAGGGATCCGTCATGTCCTGTATTCATGGCCTGAAGCATGTCCAAAGCTTCAGCCCCCCGCACCTCGCCTACTATGATGCGATCGGGCCGCATCCGTAAAGCAGACTTGATTAAATCGCGTATTGTGACCGCCGCCTTGCCTTCAATGCTGGCTATGCGCGTTTCCAATCTGACCAAGTTTTCAATTTGAGATATCTGCAATTCGGCAGAGTCCTCAATGGTCACGATACGTTCGTCCTTGGGTATAAAGTTGGAAAGCACGTTGAGAAAGGTGGTTTTACCGGAACCAGTGCCTCCGGATACAAACATGTTATAACGTGCCACAACCAGCTTTTCCAGGAAATCTGCCACTTCCGGTGTTAGAGAGTTAAAGCCGATAAGTTGCTCAATTGTCATGGGCTTTTCGGGA
>PWOG01000329.1 GCA_003557565.1 Desulfobulbaceae bacterium | reverse complement strand
CCGGTGGTGAAGTGGCCTTCGAACTCCAGGGTCAGGTCGGCCATTTGGTAGGTGGCGAAACCGAAAAGCTCCTGACCGTCGTCGCCGCCGCTCCATTCCTCGTCATGATGGCGAATCTGGACGTTGCTGGTGAGGGGGCCGGCATTGTAGCCCATGCCGAGGGCGTAAAGGTTACGGTCTTCATCTTCAGCGGGATCTCCCTGTCCCTGGCCAAGCTGGGATTCCTGCAATTTATGGTAGTAACCAAAGAGAGTGATCTCGTCATTAAGACGCTGGCTGTAGGTCAGGCGGTCGCCGCGACCGTCCCAGACCCGGAAGGCATGACCGTAATTGAAGATCTGACGGCCGGCGATTACGGTGCCGAGGCCCACCGGCACCCGGACATAAAGGTAGTCAGCGGCGAGGTTGCGGTTTTTTTGATCATCTAGCGCCGCGCCGCCCCAGGTGTAATGGTCGGCTGCATTGCCATCGCCGGCCATGTGAATTTGTGCGTGCAGCGAGGTGCCGCCGGCGGCCTGGGCGTCCAGGTTGAGCCGCATACGATGCTGGAGCTGACGGTTAGTGTCGTCGGCCGAGCTGAAATCGGCATCTTCGCGCCAGAAGCCCCGCAAACGGGCGTCGCCGCTCAGGGTGATTCCGGTTTCGCCCTTAGTGGCTACGGCGGCTTCTGCGGTGGAAGTGCCGACGCCGATGGCGCCCGAGGTCAGAACCATGGCGCCCAGCGCCAGGGTCAGGGGGAAGCGGGCATAGCGCCGCCGAACGGTGGAACCTTTGATCTCTTTCATGATGCTCTCCTTATACTCCTTTTGGTTGGGTACCCGACGGGCGCTCAAGCGCCCGTCCCTGCTTTTACTGTCCTCTTTCGCCCTCCTGACGGCAGTCCCGCCACAGGGTACGCTGAAAGTTACCGCATTGTCTTAATAAACCTCCTTGGTACCTGTCAAGGGAAAAGGGATAAAAAGTATAAATTTTTTTATCGCCGGTTTAAATTTTTGCCAGCTGCATTTTTCCTGGTGGAGAAGGGGCAACGGCAATATTGGGCCCAATATCCGCAGAAGACCCGGCATGATATTTGTACCGGAAGAAAAAGTTATTGGAAATCAAACAAATATTCAAATCGGCGGGGAAAGGTATTGCGGCCCCGGATGGGCCGGGATATATGGTCGTCATGAACAATGACGACCCGATTTTGCATGTTCCCGGCTCCCGGCGGGAAATACCCCCAGAGCGGCGGCTGATCTTCGCCCTGGATGTGCCCGAACCCGCCCAGGCCCGGGCCTGGGTGGAGCGGCTGGAGGACCGGCTCGGCTTTTTCAAGGTGGGCCTGGAGCTTTTTACCGCCGGCTGGTGGCCGGTGGTGGAAGACATTACCAGCCGGGGGCGGGAGGTGATGCTGGACCTCAAGTTCCACGATATCCCGGAAACGGTTTACCGGGCGGTGCGCCGCCTGCGGGAACACGGGGTCAGCCTGGCCACGGTGCACGGCCAGGACCGAGCCATGCTGCAGGCGGCGGCGGAGGCGGCCAAGGGCGATCTGCGGGTGCTGGCGGTGACGGTACTTACCAGCATCGGCGAGGAGGAGTTGCGGGCCGCGGGCTGGGCCGGCACGGCCGAGGAACTGGTGCTTAAACGGGCCGGTCTGGCCCTGGAAGCCGGCTGTGCCGGGGTGGTGGCCTCGCCCCGGGAGGTTTGGGTCCTGCGCCGCCAGTGGGGCGAGGATTTTTTGATTGTCACCCCCGGCATTCGCCCGGCTGTGGCCGTTGGCGCCGCCGGATCTGATGACCAGCAGCGCACCGCCACCGCCGCCGCCGCCATCGCCGCCGGCGCCGATCACCTGGTGGTGGGCCGCCCCATCCGCGATGCCGCCGACCCGCCGGCGGCGGCCGCCGCCCTGCAAAAGGAGATCGCCGCCGCCGTGGAGGGGGTCAGGTCTTGACATGACAGTTTGCTTTAGGTCAAACTGTCATGTCAAGACCTGACCCCCTCCCCCCAAATCTTACCCGGGTTGAGGATGTTGCCCGGGTCGAAGAGTTTTTTCAGGTTTTTCATCAACTCCAGGCTGGCCGGGTCCACCTCGGCGGTGATGGCCGCCGCCTTGCTGATCCCCACCCCGTGTTCGCCGGAAAGGGTGCCCTGCAGGGTCAGGACTTGCTGGTACAAAGCCTGTCGGGCCTTTTCCGCCGCCTGCCTTTCCCGCTCGTTGTCTCGGTCCAGCATGATATTGACATGGATATTGCCGTCTCCCGCGTGGCCGAAGGTGAAGATGGGCAGGCCGGTGGTGGCGGCCAGTTGTTCGGTGGCGGCCACCAGTTCGGGAATCCGGTTGCGGGGCACCACCACGTCGTCGCTGAGCTTGTGGGGCCGCAGCTGGAAAGCCGCCGGCGAAACCCCGCGGCGGGCGGTCCAGAGCTGATCCGCCTCCTCCCTGTTGGCGGCCTGGTGCAGGACGACCCCCTCCCTGGTGGCGATGAAATCCCGCAACTGCCGGGCCGCCCCCGCCACCTCTTCGGCGGTGCCGTCCAGTTCCAGCAGCAGCATGGCCTCGCCGGGGCGGTCCGGGTTTGCGGGCCGCTGGAGGTCGGCGGGCAGACGGTCGGCCACCAGGCTTAAGGCGGTGGGATCCAGGTATTCCAGGGTGGCGGGGGTCAGCCGGCGCAGGATGTCGCTGACCAGGGCGGCGGCCAGCTTGAGATCGCGGCAGAGCAGTAGCATGGTTTGGCTGGTCGTCGGCGCCGGCACCAGGCGCAGGGTGATCTCGCCGATCACCGCCAAAGTGCCTTCGCTGCCCACCAGTAGCCGGGTAAGGTCGTAACCCACCACTCCCTTGGCGGTGCGCACCCCGGTGTGGATGATGTCGCCGTTGGCCAGCACCGCCGTCAGCCCCAGCACATAGTCGCGGGTAACCCCGTACTTGACCGCCGCCGGCCCGCCGGCCCCGCAGGCCACGTTGCCGCCGATGGTACAGAAGGCCCGGCTGGCGGGATCGGGCGGATAGTAAAGGTCGTGGCGCCGCACCGCCGCTTGCAGTTCGGCGGTGATCACCCCAGGCTGGACCACTGCCACCTGGTTGTCTTCGTCGATTTCCACAATTTTGGTCATCCGGCTCAAGGCCATGATGATGCCGCCCCGGGTGGCCAGCGCCCCGCCGCACATGCCGGTGCCAGCGCCCCGGGGGATCACCGGGGTGCGGTATTTGCCGGCCAGCCGCAGT
>PWOG01000022.1 GCA_003557565.1 Desulfobulbaceae bacterium | reverse complement strand
GCTCCCCTTTTGAGATGGTCATCCTGCCCCGGAAACACAGTTCATCGTATTGCAATACCGACAGCGACGGCTTCCGGGCCCTGGCCGAGATTTTCTCCGAGTGCCTGCGCCGGCTGGACAAGTGCCTGCCCGACGTGCCCTACAACTTCGTGCTCCACGCCGCCCCTCTGCGTTCATCGGCCCTGGAACACTACCACTGGCATTTTGAAATAACCCCCAAACTGACCATGATAGCTGGCTTTGAATGGGGTTCAGGTTTTTATATCAACCCCGTGCCCCCGGAGGATGCCGCCAAGTATCTCCGAGAAGCCGAGATCGACTGACGCGAGAGGTAGCGGACGATGAAAAAAATACTGCTGGTTGACGATGAAGAATCCATCCACCTCCTGTACCGGGAAGAGCTGGAAGAGGAAGGGTACGAAGTACACTCCGACCTCACCGGCGAAGAGGCCCTGGAAAGGCTGGGTATCGTCAAACCCGACCTGATCATCCTGGACATCAACATGCCGGGAATGAACGGGATCGAGGCCCTGCGCCAGATCAAGGAGATCGACTCCTCCATTCCGGTTATCCTCTGTTCCGCCTACCAGGAATTCAAGCAGGATCTGGCTTCCTGGGCCTCGGAAGAGTATATCGTTAAATCCGCCGACCTGGACGAATTGAAGGCCGCGGTCAAAAAACACCTCTCCTGAGACTCAAGGGGGGAGGATGCGGGATATTCAGGGCCAGCCGGACCACCGGCGAATCAACATCAAAAAAGTCGGCATCAAGAACATTTCCTATCCCATCAAGGTGCTGGACCGGGCCCGACGCAGCCAGCGCACCGTGGCCACGGTCAACATGTACGTCAACCTGCCCCACAGTTTCAAGGGCACCCACATGAGCCGCTTCGTGGAGATCCTCAACCACTTCCACGGAGAAATCACCCTGGAAAGCTTTCACCACATCCTGGAAGAAATGAAGCAGCGGCTGCAGGCCGAGGCGGCTCACCTGGGAATCGAATTTCCCTATTTCGTCACCGACACCCCCTCCGGCGCCGACGCCCCGGCTCGGCCGCTTTCCCCGGCTCCCTCGGGGATCGGGGTCAATGAGTACCGCTGCCGGATGCACGGCTCTCTGGCCGACAAGGATGAACTGACCCTGGAGATCAGGATACCCATTGCCCCACCCAAGCCGCCCTCCCACTGCAGCGGCCTGCCCCGTTCCCTGGGGCACTGGGGATATGCCGATATCACCCTGCAATGCCGGCGATTTGTCTGGATAGAAGAGATTATTGAGCTGGCGGCGGCGGTAACCCGCCATGATATCTGCTGGCCCTCCCCCGGCGAGACCACGGCGTACCAAGACACACCGCCGGAGTCCCCTGCTCCCGGCCGGGATGACGGCGAATGCTCCCTGTCGGTGGAAAACATGGCCCGGGCCCTGGGGACCAAGCTTAAGCAGCACCCGGGGATCCGCGGTTTTTCGGTGCGGGTGGAGAATTTCGCCGCCGGGTTCAGCACCTTCGCCACCCTGTGTGACCAACAACCCCAACCAGTACGGTAAATAACTGCTGCCATGAAGGAAACAGAATACAGCCGCGAACTGCTGCTTGAAATCGGCACCGAGGAGATTCCCGCCGGCTATATCATGCCGGCCCTGGCCGCTTTGCGGGAGGCACTGAGCCGGAGCCTTGCGGAACACAACCTGGAATTTGGCGAGATCAGCACCGGCGCCACCCCGCGGCGGCTGGCCATCGGGGTCACTGGCCTGGACCGGCGCCAGCCCGACCGGGTGGAAGAGGCCCTGGGGCCACCCAAAAAAGCGGCCTTTGACGCCGACGGCAACCCCACCAAGGCGGCCTTGGGCTTTGCCGCCACCAAGGGGGTGGCGGTGGAAGATCTCAAGGTGGTGGAAACCCCCAAGGGGGAATACCTCCAGGCCCGAAGCGAGCTGCCGGGCCGGGAAACGGCGGATATCCTCAACGACCTGCTGCCCGGGCTGATCACCGGCCTGCCCTTCCCCAAGTCCATGCACTGGGGCAGCGGCAAGATCCATTTCGCCCGGCCCATCCGCTGGCTGCTGGCCGTCTACGACGGCCGACCGCTGTCATTCAGGCTGGAAGAGCTGCAAGCCGGCGACCTGACCCGGGGCCACCGCTTCCTGGCCCCGGAATCCTTCCCGGCGACTTCTTTTGCCGACTATCGCCACCGGCTGCGCCAGGCCGAAGTGCTGGTGGACCCCGATCAGCGGCACCGGGCCATGGCGGACGAAATCAAGCGGGCGGCGACGGAGGCCGGCGGCAGCATTTTAAGCGATCCCCAACTCGAGGAAACGGTGACCCATCTGGTGGAGGCCCCCTTCGCCATCTGCGGCAGCTTCGCCGAGCGTTTCCTGCAGCTGCCCCGGGAGGTCCTGATCACCGCCATGCGGGAACACCAGAAATATTTCGCGGTGGTGGACGAAGCGGGCACTCTGCTGCCGCGTTTCGTGGCCGTCAACAACACCCGGGTCAAAGACCCCCGCATCGGCGCCGAGGGGCACCAGCGGGTTCTACGGGCCCGCCTTGAAGACGCCTTCTTTTTCTTCAACGAGGACCAGCAGCAGACCCTTGAGCAGCTGGCCGGCAAGCTGGACGGCATCATCTTCCAGCACCAGCTGGGCAGCATGGCGGAAAAAACCGCCCGCCTGGAGCAATTGGCCGGCCGCCTGGCCGACCACTTCCACCCAGAAACAGCCGCCAGCGTACGCCGTGCCGCCACTCTGTGCAAGGCCGATCTGCTGACCCACATGGTGGACGAACTGCCTTCCCTGCAGGGGGTCATCGGCCGGGACTACGCCCGGCGCCAGGACGAGAGCCCGGAGGTGGCCGAGGCCCTTTACAGCCATTACCTGCCCCTCCGGGCCGGCGACCGCCTCCCCGAGGACACCGTCGGCACCCTGCTGGGCATCGCCGACCGCCTGGACACCCTGGCGGGATGTTTCGGCATCGGCCTTAAAACCACCGGCGCCGCCGACCCCTTCGGCCTGCGGCGCCAGGCCGTGGGGCTGATCCACCTGCTGCTGGGCCGCGGGCTCAAGCTGGAGCTGGCGCCCTGGATCGACACCGCCCTGTCGCTTTACCACTGCCAGCTCACCGAGGCCCCCGATGCCGCCCGCGACCGCCTGCTGGAATTCATCAGGGGCCGGTTCGCCAACGACCTCACCGGTCGCGGCCTGCCGGCGGAAGCGGTGGAGGCGGTAATAAGTGTCGATTTCGCCGAACTCAACGACTGCAAGGCCCGCATCGAGGCCCTGGTGGAGGCCAGCGCCCAGCCCGACTTCACCCTGCTGGCCGGGGCCTTCAAGCGGGTCAACAACATCATCAAGGACAACCGCGATCAACGGATTGACCCCGAACTGCTGCTGGAACCGGCGGAAAAAGAGCTGGCGGCGGTGCTTACCCGGGTCACGGCCGCCACCGACCCCCTGCTGCAGAGCGGCGACTACCGGCGGGCCCTGAAACATATCCTGGGCATGAAAGAGCCGGTGGATCAGTTCTTCGATCAGGTCATGGTCATGGCCGAGGACGACCGGCTCAGGCGCAACCGCCTGGCCCTGCTCACCGCCATCGCCCGGCTTTTCCGCCGGGTGGGTGATTTTTCCAAGATGTATTCACTGCAGAAATAATTCCAAGGACGACATGAAGATAACCTTCTACGGGGCTGCCGGCACCGTCACCGGCTCCCAGCATTTGATCGAGGTCAACAACCGCCGCATCCTGCTGGACTGCGGCCTGTTCCAGGGTAAACGCAAGGAGGCCTTCGAGCGCAACCGCCAGGGTTTCTGCGACCCCGAAACGCTGGACGCCGTGATTCTGTCCCACGCCCATATCGACCATTCCGGCAGCATCCCCTGCCTGATCAAAAACGGCTTCACCGGTGATGTCATCTGCACCCCGGCCACCCGCGACCTGTGCGCCATCATGCTGATGGACAGCGCCCACATCCAGGAACAGGACGTGGAATTTGTCAACAAAAAGCGGGCCCAGAACGGCCAGCACCTGTTCGAGCCCCTCTACGACAAGGAAGACGTGGTCAAGTCCATGGGCCACTTCATCGGCATCGGCCCCAAGCGGAAAAAGGAAGTCCTGCCCGGGATCCACCTGACCCTGACCGAGGCCGGCCACATGCTGGGCAGCGCCAACGTGGTCCTGGACATCCATGAAGAGGACAGCGGCCGCGACCTGCGCCTGGTCTTCAGCGGCGATATCGGCCGCCCCGGCATTCCCATCATCCGCGACCCCGCCGAACTTACGGAAGGGGCCGACGTGCTGATCATGGAAAGCACTTACGGCCACCGCACTCATCCGCCCTACCCCGACTCGGAGCACGACTTGGAGAGGATCGTCAACGAAACTTACCAGCGGGGCGGCTGCCTGCTGATCCCCGCCTTTGCCGTGGGCCGCACCCAGCAGCTGGTCTACTCCCTGCACCGGCTCTTTCTCGACAACGCCATCCCGGATGTGCCGATCTTTGTCGACAGCCCCCTGGCCACCCGGGCCACCGATATCTACCGCCTGCATCCCGAGGCTTACGACCGGGAAATCCGGGACTTCATTCTCAAGGGCAACCACGACAATCCGTTTGGCTTCGACACCCTGCGCTATACCCAGTCGGTGGCGGATTCCAAACATCTCAACGAGCTCAAGGAACCGGCCATCATCATCAGCGCCAGCGGCATGATGGAGGGGGGCAGAATTTTGCATCACCTGCGCACCCGGATCGGCGACCCCAAAAACACCATTCTGGTCACCGGCTGGCAAGCTCCCAACACTTTAGGGCGCAAGATCGTTGAAGGGCAGGAAATGGTAAAAGTATTTGGCGAGGAGTTCCCGCTCAAGGCCCGGATAGAACAGATCACCGGCTTCAGCGGTCATGCCGACCGCGAGGGCCTGCTGGGCTGGGCCGGCGCCATGGAGAAAAAACCGGAGATCACCTTCATGGTCCATGGCGAGGCGGAGGGCAGCCAGGCCCTGGCCACCGCCCTGCGGGAGCAGCTCAACTTCCCCCGGGTTGAGATCCCCGAACAATACCAGGAGTTCGAGGTTTAAGGCAACTTCACCGCTCTAAACTGCTTCGGCCGGCGCGGCGCCTTCGGCGCTGTCCCCTTTAACACCGAAAATCGGGCACCATAGCGAATCGTGCCCTTAGGCCAATCCGTCCGCTGGAGGTAACGAACCCGCCACCCCAGCGTGTGGATAATGACACCGGGGGGCGGGTCCGTGGATGGGGCTTTGAGGAGCTACGGGCTGGCGCTATTGCCTGACGGGGATCATGCCCACCAAGTTGTCGGGTACTTCGCAGACCGTTTCGCTATACCCCGTGCTCGACAGGTCAGTCACAACCTCCAGGGTGTTGTCCCACCTGTGCAGGAAGTAGATCCGATTTCCATCTACCGCCCCAGACTGACCCCGACGGTTCTACCTGGCCGTAGGCGTAGCGCCCATCCGCCGAGGCGAATACCGGATGGCTGAATATCCCACCGTCGTATTGGTCGCCTGTTTCTGGTTGAGCACGGGCGAAGCTGTCCACAGAACTGGAGGATACAACGTCCATTTGACCGGTTTATGGTGCAGAGCCGAGCCGGGTCTGAGTCTAAGCCGCAGTGAGCACCTGAGACAGGACTCGGTTGAAACCAGCCGGGTTTTCCATTTGCAGGAAGTGGCCGGCGCCGGGGATGATGGTCTCTTTGACGAAAGGCGCGCAGCGGGCGCGGGCGGATTCCGGGATCAGGGCGCCGTTGATGGCATGGAGGGGCATTTTCAATTCGTTGAAGGCGGGGGCCGGATCCCAGGAGAGCAGGTCGTGCCACAGCGGCAGGGCCCAGGTGGGATCGGCCTGGGCCATTTCCCGGCTGAGTTGTTGTTTAAGCTCCGGCGGCGTGGCCTCGGTGGCGGTCTGCTCTACCAGGCCGGCAATGGCGGCGGGAAAATCGGCGGCAAATGGTTCGTAGATGGCCTGGACGGTTTCCGGCGGCAAGCCGCCGTAATCGATAACGAAGGTATCCACCAGCACCACGGCCTTGACCACTTCCGGCCGCAGTCGGGCGGCCTCCAGGGCCACCGCGCCGCCCATGGAGTGACCTATCAATATAACCTCCTGGGCGCCCAGTTGTTCAACGGCGGCGGCCACGTCGGCGGCCAGAGTTTTGACCCCCCACTTCTGGCGCCCACCTGTGCGGGAATCGCCATGGCCCGGCAAATCAAAGGCCGCCACCGCCCAAGATGGGGCGAAATATTCAAGCTGTGGGAGCCAATAACTGCGCCGGCAGGTCCAGCCGTGGACAAACAACAGCAATGGCGCACCCTCACCCCCGCAATCGCAGGCCAAGGGGGTGCCGTCATGGCCCTGCAAGTTACAACCGGTGGGGCTGGTAATTTCTTCCGTCATATTCTCAAACCTCCAAATGTAGCCATTATTCGTAAGAGATCACAGGGTTCATCAAGGAGTAAGAGGTCGCGGTGCCACAGGTTGCGGCAAACGAGGCGGCGATGCGTACATCAGTACTTGAGCCGGCTCGTTCGCCGCAAGATGCGGTGCCCCCTGATCGCTAACCCCTCAGCGGCGCCGGGCCGGGCCGGAGAGCAGCAGCTTCATCAATGCGGCCTGGCTGCCGGTACCGGTTTTCATGAAAATCGATTTGATATGGGAGCGTACCGTATGCAGGCTGACATGGCAACGCCGGGCCACCTCCACCGGCTCCGGAGTTGCCGCCAGGGCACGGGCCACCCGGATCTCTGCTTCCGACAACTTATAAAATAGGCGCAACCGCTCAGGGTCAATGAGCAATCCCGCCTCGGAGTCATGAATATAGACCGCCACATGAGCCGACGGCTCACCCAGCAGCACCGGCACCTCGGGATGCACGGGGCGAACCAGCAACTGCAAGCCATGACCCCCGGCCCGGGGAACCTTCACCAGGCCGCCATCGGTGTCAAACAGCCGACTGGCCGCAGCCCGAAGGCTTTGCCGCAGCAAACTCTGCAGTCGCCCGTCGGCGGCGGGATCTTCCAGCCGTAACCGGCCGCCGGCGGTCAGCACTCCTGCCGCGCCGCCGGCCAGCAATTCCTCGGCGCCGGGGCTGCTGTAGGCCGGCCGTAACTCGTGGTCCAGCAGCACAAAAGGCAAGGTTTCCCGCCCCGCCGCCAGGGCCACCGCCTCGTCCCTGGCCCGGCACGCAACCACCCGGGCGCCCAGCACCAACGCCTGCTGGAGGTGAGGGATAAAATCGTTAATGAATTCGGTGTCAGTCTCACTGTAATGGCCCTGGTCCCGGGTGCGCTGAATCAACAACTGCACGGAACGATCGGAGTCCTGATAAACGGTGCCGCATACGCCGTGATGGATGTCCTGGGGGCCGGCCCAGTCGTTGAAAAACTCGGTGCGGTAGTACTCGGGCTGACGGCAATTGAAATGCAGGTAAGTGGAATACAGACGCCCCGGCTCCTTGCGCCGCAACTCCGGGCGCCAGGGGCAGGTGTTGACGTAATGCTCGACATAGCGACGATGATCGTTGTCGTCGATATTGAGCTTAAGACTGCTCAACACCCGGTCGGCGGTGGGATTGAGGATCAGCAGGCGGGCCGAGCGGGAACAGGTTAACTCCACCAGTTCCCGCAGCAGCGTCGACCAGGCGGCAGGTTCGGTAACGGTGGCATAAATGGTGGCGATCAAATGTTCCCGCTGCCGCCACGGCCGAAATTCCTGTGCTGATCCAACCCTTATACCCATTGCCGACCCAGTGGTGGTGGCACCTCCCCGGCGCCGTTAGCCTTCCCCGCCCACCTGTGCAGCGGCTCCCCGTAAGCGATTAGAGGGTACCGCATCTTGCGGCGATCGGGCCGGCTCACGTACCGAGGTACGCTTCGCCGTCCCGATCACCACAACCTGCGGCACCCTGTGACCGCTTACCATTTTGCCCCTGTGATCATTTACGGTTCCCCCACTACAGGCAGAACTTCCGAGCGCCCATGTTAAAAAAACCGTCCGATCAAGTCAACAAAAAAAGGCCATTACAACAAGATACTTCTTACGGCAAGCCGGTCCAGAGAGCGGAAGCAGATTCATAAGGTGCTCAGGCCGGAGCGATAATCCGGCACTCCCGCAAGGCGGCGCATACTTCCGCCAGGGGCAGGCCGATGACGTTGCTGGCCGAGCCCTCGATTTGCCTCACCAGTACCCCGCCCCGGCCCTGGATGCCATACCCCCCGGCCTTGTCCAAAGGTTCGCCGGTGGCGACGTAGGCCCGGATCAGGTCAGGGTCAAGCTCGGCAAACCACACCCGGGTGGCCACCGCCGCCGCCACCTGTTCCCGCCCCCGGAGCAGGGCAAAGCCGGTCCATACCGTATGCTCCCGGCCACTCAGCGCCGCCAGCATCTCTTCGGCCTGGCGGGCATCGGCGGGCTTGCCTAAAATTCGGTCCCCCAGGGCCACCACCGTATCGGCCCCCAGCACCCAGGCGGCGGGAAAACCAGCCGCCACCGCCGCCGCTTTTTCCACGGCCAAACGGCGAGCAAAAGAGGCCGGCTCCTCACCGGCCCCGGCCTCTTCAACAATATCCGCCGCCGCCAAGGTAAACTCCAGCCCCAGTTCGGCCAGCATCTCCCGCCGCCGGGGCGAAGCCGAGGCCAGCACCAGAGGCTGCAGGGTCTCAAACATCAATCGATAAGCCATAAACCACCAAATAATACCCCACGCACCGGCAATGGCAATGGCGGCAAGCGTTCAGCAGTGCCCCAGCTTGCGGCAATCAGGTCGGCGCAGCGTACATCAGGTACTCAAGCCTCCACCCTTCGACTACCGGCAATGACGGCAAGCGTTCAGCAGTGCCGCAGATTTTCGCGATCAGTTGCGGCGATTATAGCAGCGCTATATCGCCGTGACTGATCGCGGAAAGATGCGGTGCTGATGAATGCTTGCCGTTATTGCCGAGAGGCCCAGTTCAGCAAACTCCCCGCCAGCAGAATTTCCCGGTGCCGGGGGGAAACCTCCAGCCGCGCCGGGATCCGGTGGCCGCCGGCTTCCACCGTCAGGGTTTCGGCCCCGGCGGCCAGCTGCTGGCGCAGGCCCGGAATCCGCACCGCCTCTCCCTGCTTGAGCTTGTCGTAATCGGCGGGATCGGCGAAGGTCAGGGGGATAATGCCGAAGTTGATCAGGTTGGCCTTGTGGATCCGAGCGAAACTCTTGACCAGCTTGACCTGGACGCCGAGGTAGCGCGGCGCCAGGGCCGCGTGTTCCCGGGATGACCCCTGGCCGTAGTTGTCGCCGCCCACCACCAGGCCGGGACCGCGCTGCCTGGCCCGCTGGACGAACTCCGCATCCACCGCCTCGTAGACAAACTCGCTGATCGCCGGCACGTTGCTGCGCAGGGGCAGCACCCGGGCTCCGGCGGGCATGATATGGTCGGTGGTTATATTGTCCTCCACCTTGAGCAGCACCTCGCCCTGCCAGTCTTCGGGCGCGGGTTCGAAAACTGGAAAGGGGGCGATGTTGGGGCCGCGAATGATCTCCACCAGCTGTGCCTCGGTCTGGGGCAGAGGCGCCTCGATCCGGGTATCGCCGGGCAGATAACGCTGGGGCATGGTGAAGGAAGGATATTCCCCCAGTTCCCGGGGATCGGTGATCTTGCCGTTAATCGCCGCCGCCACCGCCACTTCCGGGCTGCAGAGATAGACCTGATCGTTCTTGGTGCCGCTGCGGCCGGGGAAGTTGCGGGGAAAGGTGCGCAGGGAGATGGCGTCGGTGGGCGGCGCCTGGCCCATGCCGATGCAGCCCAGACAGCCGGCCTGGTGCACCCGGGCGCCGGCCTTGACCAGGGTCAGCATATCGCTCTGGGCGGTGAGGTTTTCCAGCACCTGGCGGCTGCCGGGGTTGATCTCAAAGCTCAACTCGGGACTGACCTCGCGGGTCTCCAGGGTTTTGGCCACCACCATCAGGTCGCGCAGCGAGGAGTTGGAACAGGACCCCACCAGCACCTGGGCCACCGGCCGGCCGGCCACCTCGCGCACCGGCACCACGTTGTCCGGCGACGAGGGGCAGGCGATCAGGGGCTCCAGGGCACCCAGGTCGATCTCCATGACCTGGTCGTAAACCGCGTCGTCGTCGGCCGTCAACTCCTGCCAGCCGGCTTCCCGGCCCTGGCTTGCCAGGAACTCCCGGGTCCTGGCGTCGGAGGGAAAAACCGAACTGGTGGCGCCCAGCTCGGCCCCGAAGTTGGTGATGGAGGCCCGGTCGGTCACCGACAGCTCGGCCACGCCGGGGCCGAAGTATTCCATCACGTAGCCGACCCCGCCCTTGACCGACAGCCGCCGCAGCACCTCCAGCAGCACGTCCCGGGCCGAAACCCAGGGCGAGAGCTTGCCGGTGAGCTTGATCCCGTACACCTTGGGCGTCACCAGGTAAAAGGGCTTGCCGGCCATGGCCATGGCCACGTCCAGACCGCCGGCCCCCATGGCCAGCATGCCCAGGCCGCCACCGGTGGGGGTGTGGCTGTCGGAACCCAGCAGGGTCCGGCCCGGCAGGCCGAAGCGCTCCAGGTGTACCTGATGGGAAATGCCGTTGCCTGGAGGCGAGTAATAAAGGCCGAACCGGCGGGCCACGGACCGGAGAAAACGATGGTCGTCGGCATTGCGGAAATCCGACTGGATCAGGTTATGATCGACGTAACAGACCGACAGCTCGGTCTGTACCCGGGGCAAGCCAATGGCCTCGAACTCCAGATAGGCCATGGTGCCGGTGGCGTCCTGGGTCAAGGTCTGATCGATGCGAATGCCGATTTCCCGGCCCTTTTCCAGCTCGCCTTCCACCAGGTGGGCGGCGAGAATCTTTTCGGTTACCGTCTGTCCCATGTTTACTCCCCTTTAGATCATATAATCAGGCCGGTAAGCGATCATGGGGGCACCGCCGAAAGCGGCGATCGGGCCGGCTCACATACTGATGTAGGCATCGCCGCCCCCGTGCCACAACCTGCGGTACCCCATGCCCGCTTACTGGACAAACCCTGTGATTGGTTACGCCAATGACGCCCTTAAGAAGGGCGGAGTATTACCATATATTCCTCAATTTGTACATTGGAAGCACGCGGCTGCCGGGCTTAAGTATGCCCGTCCTCGCTGCGGCGCCCCGGGCTCCCAACACTCGTATCCATGCCCGTCGCCGGCAACTTTTACTTGTGATTAACCGTTATTCTCAATATATTTTTATTATCGGCACCGGACGATAGCAGCTCAACCAACCCGGCCCAACCCAATAGAGGCAGCCATGAAAAAGATTGAAGCCATCATCAAGCCCTTCAAGCTGGATCAAGTTAAAAAAGCCCTGCACGAGTTGGGCGTACAGGGCATGACCATCACCGAGGTCAAGGGCTATGGCCGCCAGAAGGGCCATACCGAGATTTACCGGGGGGCCGAATACGTGGTGGACTTCATTCCCAAGATCAAGGTGGAGGTCATCGTCCCCGCCGATCAGGCCGAAGATGTAGTGCAGTGCATCCGTGAAGCGGCCAACAGCGGCAAGATCGGCGACGGCAAGATCTTCGTCTTACCGGTGGAAGAGGTTCTCCGGGTCCGCACCGGCGAGCGCGGGGTCGAGGCCATATGAGCCCGGTGCTGGGCGACTTGCGCAACCGCCTGGACCAGGTCATGATCTGGATCCGCCAGGAACCGCCCGCCGAGGAGAGCCCCTGGCTGCGCCGATTGCGCGAAGTGCTGCTGGTTTTGACCATTTTCGCCCGGGAGTTCAACCGGGACCGGATCCCCTTGCGGGCCAGCGCCCTGACCTTCACCATAATTTTATCGTTAGTCCCCACCCTGGCCCTGGGCACCGCCGTGCTCAAGGGCCTGGGTGCCGGCGACCAGATGCGCCAGGCGGCCCATCGCTTTATCGATCAGATGGAAGGCGCCACCACTATCTGGGGCGACACCGGCGGCCCCGCCATGGTGGATCCCGGCGCCGATCAGGAAGAACAGCCGGTGGAGCAGACCAGCGCCGCCCACCTGCGCCAGGCCGTCGACCAGATCTTCGATTACGTGGACCGCACCGATTTCGCCACCCTGGGGGCTTTCGGGGTGATCGGCCTGGTGGCGGCGGTGGTGATCGTGCTGAGCAGCATCGAGCGGGCCATGAACGCCATCTGGCAGACCGTGGTCGACCGTCCCGTGGGCCGCCGGATGATGGATTACCTGGCCCTGATGATCCTGCTGCCGCTGGCGGTCAACCTGACTCTGGCCACCGAAGCCACTCTGCAGAGCGAAACCCTCCAGGATCGGCTGCCGTTCTTTCTGACCATCAGCGCCCTGGAAAATTTACTGGTGAGCATGATCCCCCTGCTGCTGCTGACCCTGACCTTCACCCTGCTCTATCGCTTCCTGCCCGCCACCCGGGTAAAGTTCACCCCGGCCCTGATCGGCGGGCTCTTCGGGGCGGTGGCCTGGATCCTGGTCCAGGGGCTCTACCTCAAGCTGCAAATCGGAGTGGCCCGCTACAACGCCATTTACGGTTCCTTTGCCACCCTGCCCCTGTTTTTGGTCTGGCTCCAGCTGTGCTGGATCATCTTCCTGGCCGGGGCGGAGATGTCCTACGCCACCCAGGTCCG
>PWOG01000042.1 GCA_003557565.1 Desulfobulbaceae bacterium | reverse complement strand
TAAGCCGGGCCAGCTCCCGGGCCAGGTGGCAGTTTTTACGGACCATGGCGCCGATCCGCTCGGTGCCCAGCCCCTGGAAGGTGAACCAGACCTTGAGGGCCAGAAAACCCCGGGAGAGTTCGGGGCCGAATTCGCAGAACCAGGGGGAACCGCCGGCCAGACCCAGGGCTTCGGGGGCCAGGTATTCCTTGCGTTCGGAAAAGGCGGCCTGGTGAAGCTCGCCGTCTTTGACCAGCAAGGCGCCCACGGAATAGGGGACCTGGAACCATTTGTGAAAATCAAAGGCCAGGGAATCGGCCTGGTTGATTCCCGCCAGGACCGGTCGGTATTCTTCAAGCAACACGGCGGTTCCGCCGAAGGCGGCGTCCACGTGCAGCCACAGCCGTTCGTGCTCGCATACGGCCTGGATTGCCGCCAGATTGTCGATGGCGCCGGTGTTGACCGTGCCCACCGTGGCGATCACGCAGAAAGGGGTGCCGCCGGCCCGCCGGTCGGCGCTGATCTGTGCCGCCAGCGCCCGGGTGTCCATGGTGAAGTCGTCATTGACCGGTATCGACCGCAGGGCATCGCCGCCCAGCCCCAGCAATTGAAAGGCTTTAAGCACCGAGCTGTGGCTCTGGGCCGAGGCGTAGCCGACCAGCGGGGAAGTTCGGCCCTGCAGACCCCGGCGTTTGACCTCGTCCCCCGCCGCCTGCTGCCGGGCCACCGCCAGGGCCAGCAGAGTGGCCATGGAGGTGCCGGTGGTCAGGATCCCCGAACCGGAAGCCGGAAAATTAAATAGTTCCCGGCACCACTGCAGTACCTGGCGTTCGACATAAACCGCCACGTGGTCGCGGCCGCCCAGGTTGCTGTTCATCAGCGCGGCACACATCTCGCCCAGCGCCCCGTAAAGATTGCCGCCGCCGTGGACCCAGCCGAAAAAGCCCGGGTGGGTGTTGCCGTTGCCATAGGGCAGCATCTGCTCGCAAAATTGTCTTACCAGGTTTTCCACCGGCTGCGGCCGCCGGGGCAGGGGGGTGCGCAAGGAAGCCTTGACGGCATCGGGGCAGGCCCGCCACACCGGTTCCCGTTCCAGGGTCTGGTAATGGGCAAAGCCGGCCCGCATGGCCTGTTGCCAGGCGTTTTCCAGTTCGGTCCAGCTTTCAGGATCAAGGTTGTCGGTCATGGTCTTAAAGCCCCCGGCCGGCGCAAGCAGGCGCGCCGCATTACGGCAGCGCCCGGAGAAAAGTCCGTAATCAATGAATCGCCGACCTTGTGAAAAGCAAGAGCGGCAATAGTGACTGGCGGAACCGGCAGGATGTTGTTTGCCTGTTGTTGCCCGGACCTGCCAGGGGAGCATCCAACGGACGCGTCCCCGGCGAAGACCATACCCAGTGTGGGCCGACTTGTAAACAGGGACGGTGTACTTTTGCGGGTGGAAGCCAGCGCTTAAAACCCCGGCCGGGGTTAATTTTCTTCGATATGGCTGTGGAAGCGGCGGACCAGGGCGTCTTTTTTTGTCCGGCGGCGCGAACCGTCGTGCAGCAGCTCAGGAATTTCGTTAAAGGAGCGGATCTGCAGCAGTTCAAAAAGCTGGTGGCGGGTAACCCGGTATTTGCTGAGCAGCCCGTGGCGCCGCAGTTGCGCAAAACGGCTCCGGGAGGAGCCTGCCAGCAGGCGCTCCTCCCGGACGCTCTCTTCCACACAAAACGGGCCCTCCTGGTCAAGCAGGGCAAAGATGTTTCTGCTGTGGTCCATTTATGGGTCCAGGTTTAAAAATCCATGCTCAGGGAAAGGCCGCCGTAGACAAAGTTTGCTTTGTCCCGCCCAATGGCGTCGTCGTTGGCCGCCTCCAACTCGTCTCTGGCATCGCTGCTTAAGGCAAAGGAGTAAGCCAGTTCCGGGGTGATGGTGAAGTAATCGCCAAACCTGTAGGGCAGGGCGGCGGAAATTACTCCATCATGCAGGGCGTCATAATCGCTGGTATAAACATAGCCGGCCTGGGCGCCCAAATCCAGAGCAAGGTTGTCGGCCAACGGCAGGCTGTGGCCGATGGCCAGGCTGACATACCAGCCGGGAGCACCGTCGATGTCCCGGTAAACGGTCAGGCTGGGCGACAACAAAGTATCATAGTCGGCGGCGATATATACTTCCTGGGTGTCGTCCTCGCCGACCAGGCCGTAGTAGATATAGCCGGCACTAAGGCCCATGGGGCCGAAGCTGTGGTCGTAGGCCAGAGTCAGGTCGGTTTCGTTCCAGACGCTGGTGTCGGCGCCGTAGAGGTCGGTGTCCAGGTTGCCCCAGAGATTGACGGAGAAACCTTGCCAGCCGGTGGTCATGGAGGGTTGAATAACCAAGCTGTCGCGGCTGAAGGCGTAACCCCGCCAGATGTACTGGCTGTAGGCGTCCACCGCCAGTTCGGCCCAGGGCTCTTCTTCCTGGGCCATGGCTACGGTGGCGGTGGCGGCCAGCAGGCCGCACCCCAGCAGCCCGCCAGTAATTCCTTGCAGATAACGTTTTGCTTTCATCTTTCCTGCTCCTTGTGGTGAAGATTGAATGAAACGGGCCCGCCAAATGGACCCTGTCCTGGAGCAAGGATGAATACACAATTTGTGCCAGTGAAAGGTTTTAAAAGAATAATGCCATGATATTGGGATGTTGGGTGTAGGGAGGAGGGGTGTGGTAAACAGTGGCTGCTACAATTTTGTATTCTTTGGGTGGCGGCGATGTATTGTTTGCAACAAAATTGTATTATCCCCGTCGCCGGGATTTATTCCTGGCCGGGCCGCCATCGGTGCGGACCAAAACAGGAGTCAACGGCGAAACCGTCAATGAAAGACCCGATGTCAGTACCACACGACCGGTATCTTGATCGGCTGATCCGGCACAAAACGAGCTTTGGCTAAAAAAATTAGAGCGTAAAATCAAGATTGTTTCCCTGGCCGAAACTTTGTGGTAAGGAAAATGGACAAAAGCGGCACCATCTGTCGGATCAATTACGGGCGGCCGGGCATCATCTCGGGCCGTCGCAGGGGTAATCAAGGAACTGCGGCGAGCCGGATTCTAAAACAAGCTGGTGCCTTGCAAGACTGTTGGAATGCCATCGGAGGCTTTTAGTGGGCCGAAACACAGGGCGACAGGTTCTCATCCTGTTTCTGGGCGCTACCGTGCTTTGGGGTGTCGTTGACCAGAGCAGCCGGGGGTTTGATGCCACCCGATTTGGGGAACTCATTGGGGCGGGTCTTGTTTTTAC
>PWOG01000242.1 GCA_003557565.1 Desulfobulbaceae bacterium | reverse complement strand
CGGCCACCAGCAGCCAGGGGATCATGCCCGAGTCGCAGTAGGCGAAATCCCGGAAGTAGTGGTGGGCGGACATTTCGCCGCCGTAAAGGGCGTCTTCTTGGCGCATGCGCTCCTTGATGAAGGCGTGGCCGGTCTTGCTCAGCACCGGGGTGCCGCCGGCGGCCCGGACCATGTCCATGGTGTTCCAGGTAAGGCGCGGGTCGTGGATGATCTTTTGGCCGGGGTGGCGCTGCAGCAGCCGGGCGGCCAGCAGGCCGACCAGGTAATAGCCCTCGATGAAGCGCCCCTGCTCGTCGAAGAAGAAGCAACGGTCGAAATCGCCGTCCCAGGCGATGCCCAGGTCGGCGCCGTGCTCGCGGACGGCGGCGGCGGTGGCCTCGCGGTTTTCCGGCAGCAGCGGGTTGGGGATGCCGTTGGGAAAGTTCTCGTCGGGCTGATGATTGATCCTGGTGACCGTAAACGGCAGGTGTTCGGCGATGGCGTCGAAGGCCGGGCCGGCGCAGCCGTTGCCGGAATCGACCACCAAGTGCAGGGGAGCGAGCCGGTCTCGGCGGTCGTGGTCCAGAAAGGACAGCACTTTGGCGACGTAATCGGCCATGATGTCCCGCCCGGTGTTGGCGGCCGCCGGCCCGTGGTCGGGCGGCGGGTCCGGGTCGGTGGCGGCGGCTTCGATCTCCCGCAGGCCGGTGTCGCCGCTGATGGGCCTGGCCTGCCGACGTACCAGCTTCATGCCGTTGTAGTCCCTGGGGTTGTGGCTGGCGGTGACCATGATGCCGCCGCCCATATCGGCCCCGGCGGCGGCGTGGTAGATCATTTCAGTGCCGCACAGGCCCAGCTCCTGGGTGGAGACGCCGGCGGCATTGAGCCCCTCGATTAGGGCGGCGGCCAGTTCCGGGCTGCTGTGGCGGTTATCGCGCCCCACCGCCACCGGACCCCGGGGCCGGATCACCAGGGCGTAGGCCCGGCCGATGCGGCGGGCCAGGCCGGCGTCCAGCTGGTCGGGGACCCGGCCCCGGATGTCGTAGGCTTTGAAGCAGGATTGCGGCATCATTACGGTTTTTCCTGGCGCATCATGTTGCGCAGCAGGCCGGCAAAAACCGTGGCGATGGCGGTGAGCAGAATCAGCAGGGTGAAGGTAAGGGGTGAAACCCGGTCCTTTAAGTGGCCAGTGGTTCTTACTTCCACGCCATCGGTGATGTCCCTGAAAAAGGCCCGGTCCGAGCCGTAGCTCAGGCGCATCACGCCATCGGCGATCCGTTCCACCCGGGCCATGTTGGTGCGGAGCAGGTTCAGGATTTCGGATATGCCCTCATTCAGTTCCTGCTCCAGACTTTCCATCACCCCTACCGGTTCTCCGCTGTTAGGAGAAGATTCGCCCATCAAATCCACCAGCTCACGCAGGCGCTGGATGTTTGATTCCCTGGCCACGGCCTGGTGGGCGTATTCCAGGTGTTCCTGGCTGAGCTGCTGGCGGAATTCCACATCGGCGGCATCGGTGCCAAGCTCCACCAGACGGTCGAGAAAATCGCTGCCGAACTGGGGGATGGTGGTGCTGGCCTGCTGGCCGCCAGGGCTGAGCCGTTGCGGCGAGGTGACACCTTTGTTGCGCGAATAGGAGTCCAGGGTTTCCGCGACCAGCTCGGCGTTGTTCATGGCCAGGTTCATGGCCCGCTCCTGGTCCTGGATGCGGATGAGGAAAAACTGCCGGGTGCGCTCCGGTGTCCGGCTCAACCCTAAACTGACCGCCGGTGCCATCAGGGACTCCAGCATATATTCCTGGGTATCCCGCAGTTCGGTATCCACATCCACCAGGCGCAGGTTGGATTCCGGGTCACGAACGGCCCCGGCGTTGGGCAGCACGCGGAGTTGGTCGATGGAATCACGCAGATCGTTGATCTTGTCGCGCAGGTACTCGAAGACGATCAGGTAGTCCATCCGTTCGATGAACTGCTCGTTGATGGCCTGTTCGGACAACAGCTCCAGCCGGGGCCGGTCAACCCCCCGGACCTCCCGCATGTAGCTTGTCCATACCCGGGGAATGTCGTTGACCAGCTTGCGGGCCAGGGCGGCGTCGATATCCGGGCCTTCGGCCGCCACCACCCGCTGGTTGGTGGTCAGGGTGATCCGGGCCCCTTTCTGGGTCTCGCGCTCCAGTTCCTCGGCGAAACGCTCTTCCAGCTCCTGCATTTCGGCCATGGAAAGATCCCCCCGGTTCATCATGTTGCGATAGCGCTGGACAATGAATTCACGGCGGGGGGTATGGGGGGCGATGCTCACGGCGTCGGCGAACTCGCTGAAACCGACCCCCAGCTCGGCCAGCCCGTTTTGCTCATAAACCTGCATCAGGACCGGTTCTGCGATCACATCCGACATGCGGAAGCGGGTGCCACCGGGATAACGGCCATCCGAGACTCCGTCGAAGACAAAGCGAACCGACTTGCTGTAGGTGGTGGTGGTGCCGGTGGCCATCGCCTGCAGGCCCAGGATCAAAAAATAACCCAGCCCCACCGCGACCACCCCGGCCAGCACCAGCCTGCGGGTGTTCAAAACGGACCGAATCAGTTCGCGCAGATCGATTTCATCGCCGTTGACATTGTCCTGTTGACGCTCCATACCCCTTTCCCCTTTTTGATTATTTGTTATTTGTCGATGGCATTATTTTTTCGCGTTTACCGCACAGCGCACTGTTTACCGCAAAAAAATGGGCATCGCCACCAAAAATTCCGCCGAGTCGGAAGTTGATGTTCGCGGCTCTACGCGAATAATCCGATCGTATCTTTTAACGGAAAATCAAGGCAATATCAATAATGAAGTTGCGTGCAACACCCCGACGGTCAAAGGGGGAGAAGACAAAAAAGGCCGGGAGCCATGGGCCCCCGACCTTTTTGATCACCGGATGGTAATATGGATGGTAATCCGGTTTAGCTCTGCTCTTCCTCGATCATGCCCATTACTCCGGACTCGCCACCATGCCGGCGGCTACTGGATTCAAAACAATATAACGACACAGTTCAAGCACACACTCGTCCCGCACTCGGCTAGAACCACCGCTCAAGCTGCAAACCGGCATAGCTTTCATCGGGCTGTTCGCCGACGCGCAACGGCTCGGAGAAACGTTGCGTCCCCGCAAGCCCGGTGACGGTCCACTGGCGGTAAGGGACTCGGTAGGCGATGTGCCAGGCCAGGCCGCGGGTATTGGGCTCGTAGAGGGGCTCGGGGGGGCGCCCGCGGTCGTTGCGGTT
>PWOG01000299.1 GCA_003557565.1 Desulfobulbaceae bacterium | reverse complement strand
CCCGCAGGGCGACTTCCAGCTGCTCGGCAATCCCGATACCGCCGGCCCCGGCCCCGTGTACCAGGAAGACCTGGTCGGCAAGTTTTTCCCCTTTGAGCCGCAAAGCGGAGATGACAGCGGCCAGGGCGACGGCGCCGGTACCCTGGATATCGTCGTTGAAGGACAGCAGTTGGTGAAGATAACTGTCCCGGATGGCAAAGGCATTCTGCTTGGAAAAATCCTCCCACTGACAGAGAGCGTGGGGAAAAACCTCCTTGAAGGCCCGGGCGAAACGCTGGACAAACTCCACATACTGCTCCCCTTGGAGGCGCGGATGACGCCAGCCCAGGTAATTGTCGTCGTTGAGCAGCCGCTGATTATCGGTACCCACATCAAGTGATACGGGCAGGCAATGCCAGGGGGCGATACCGGCACCCTGGGTGTAGAGCATCAGCTTGCCCAGGCAGATGGAGATCCCTCCCACCCCCTGGTCGCCGATTCCCAGAATTCCTTGGTTGTCGGTGACCACCGCCACCCGGATCTGGCGATGGGCGAAACGCCGCAGGATTTCCTCGGCCCGGTCGATATTGCCCGGGTAAAAAAACAGCCCGTTGGCTTTGCGAAACATCGAGGAGTAATTGCGGCAGGCCTCTCCCACCGTGGGAGTGTAGATTATCGGCAAACAGCGTTCAATGTCATCGGCGATCAAGGCATGGGCCAGGGTGACGTTGCGGTCGAACAGCGAACGGATATAGATGAACTTCTCAAGATCGGTATTTTTCCGCTCCAGGGTCTGGCGGCAGTTCTCCACCTGCTGGGCCAGGCTGCGGACCCGGGGCGGCAGGGTGCCATGGAGGGAAAAACGACCACGTTCCTCCTCGGTGAAGGCGGTGCCCTTGTTGGTGTAGGAATTGTCATACACCTCGGAGCCCCTGGCGGTAACCACAATCTCCCGAGTGTTGCCGTACCGGTCGTAATGCAGGCGATAACTGTGGTGCGGCACGGCAACCTCCCTGTAACACAAAATATCACTGGCCTCCCAACTTGCGACGATCAGCCCGGTTTGCGAGGGGGTACTGCGGCCCTTGACTGCTTGCCGCAAACTGGCAAGAGGGCCACGGCAGGCTTAAAGCGACGACCCCCACGTCTGATTATCCTGAATAGCCACCGGAGCTGTCAACTCCAATCCCGCCACCATCAAGGAAGAGAGCAGGGCGCCCATAAACCGACCAGATCAACCGTTAAAGTTTTCTTAACAACCCGGACAAAAGGAAAATTCAGCCTCCCGTTTTTTTGTTTGACAAACAGCGCTGAAAATCGACAGAATTTTAAAATACCACCAAAGCGCATAAAATTGCGGGGCTGGCTCCTGGACGATGTTGTATTAAGCCGGAAACGGCACAGCAAAAGTTTTCATTCATCAAAGCACCAAAAACAACAAAAAACAAAGGAGAAAAGTCATGATTCAAAAAAAAACCGTAACTTTTCTGGTCATACTGGGTATCAGCCTGTTCATGTCGTTAAGCATGACATACGCCGCCGAACACACCAAGCCACAAGCACTGGAGGGTGTAGATCGGGCAAAAACCATTTTTGACGTTACTTTGGGCAATCCCGAAAGTCTGGCAGGCAACCTCGGCGTGATCGATGAAACCCTGGACACCCTGAATCAACAAGGGGTGGAAGCGGACCTGGTAGTCGCCTTCCGGGGCCCGGCAGTGCGCTTCACCACCGCCGATACACAGCAGATACCGGCCAATCAACGCGAAGCGGCCCAGAAGCTGGCCAGGAGCATTGAGGGGTTGGCCGAACGCGGGGTGAGGTTCGAGTCCTGCGGGATTTCCGCCCGCGCCCTGGGAGTCGATCAGAGCGAACTCGTACCCGGAGTGAAAGCGGTCGCCAACACCTTCGTTTCGCTGATCGGCTACCAGGCCAAAGGCTACGGTCTGGTGCCGATAAGGTAGGAAACCCCAAGCCTTGTCGCACCATGACGCGGTGAACATGTCCAGGAGGCACCGCCCCCTGACCGCTTACAGGACAAACCCTGTGATTGGTTATGTCAAGCTAAATCAGGCGAAACTCATTGTCTGCCTTAATGCCATGCAACCCCGGGCTTTTTATCCCAGCTCACCGCTTTGAACCCGCCAGAGTCCCGCATATACACCTTCTTTGGCCAGCAGTTGCTGGTGGGTGCCCCGTTCGGCGATGGCGCCTTCCATCAGGACCAGGATCTCATCACAGTGACGAATGGTGGACAGGCGGTGGGCCACGGCCACCGTCATCCGCCCTTCCTTGAAGCGCAGCAGGTTGCTTTGGATCAGCTCTTCGGTGCGGGTATCAACCGCCGAAGTGGCCTCATCGAGAACGATCAGGGCCGGATTGCGCAGCACCGCCCGGGCCAGGGAAATACGCTGGCGCTGGCCGCCGGAGAGCTTCATGCCCCGTTCACCGATCATGGTATCGTAGAGCTCGGGCAACCGTTCAATAAATTCCGCCGCCCCGGCGATCCGGGCCGCTTCCCGCACCGCCTCCAGGTCGGCCTCCGGCGAACCCAGCCGGATATTCTCCGCCACCGTGCCGTAAAATAAAAAGGCGTCCTGGGATACATACCCCACGTGGCGGCGATAGCTTTCCAGCAGGATGCCGGGCAGCGGTTGGCCGTTGACCCGGATTTCCCCGGTGGTGGGGTCATAATAGCGCAGCAGCAGTTTCACCAAAGTGCTTTTGCCCGCTCCGGTGGGGCCGACGATCCCCAGCACCCGACCCCGGCTCAGTTCAAAATTGATGTCGTGGAGCACCGGCTGTTCCGGGGTATAGGCAAAACCGACCCGGTGCAGGGCTATATTTTCCGGCTTACCTTCCAGGGGCCGGGCTCCGGGATGATCCCGCACCAGGGGTTCGGTGGCCAGCAGCCTGGAGATCCGCCGGGCCGATGCCTCGGCCCGCTGGATCTGGTTAATCAGCATGCCGAAGATGAAAAGAGGAAAAACCAGGCGGACGGAAAAGAGCACGAAGGTGGTGAAACTGCCGATGGTGGGTCCGTGCCCGGAGGCGGTGAGCCAGGCCCCGCCGGTGATCAGCAGGGCAAAGGCCAGACCGGCCACCAGGTAGATCAGGGGGATGAAGCGGGCCCGTTCCCGGGCGGCGGCGATGGCGGCATCGACATAGGCGCTGGAGCGCCCGGAGACCAGCCGCAGCTGCTCGGATTCGGCGGTGAAGGCTTGGATGACCCCGATGCCGCGAATGTTGTTTTCCAGGATACTGTTGATCTCGCCCACCGCCCGGCGGGCCTTACGGTACTGGGGCTGGACCCGGGTGGCGAAAAAGCGCACGGCCAGGATGGCAAAGGGCAACGGGACCGCCAGCAGCAGGGCCAACCGCCACTCCAGCCACAAAAGGAAACCGTAGACACCGACGAAGGTAATCACCAGACGGACCACGTTGGTGGTAACATCGGAGAAAAAATGCTCCAGATTGTCCACGTCGTTGGAGGCCACGGCCAGCAGGTCACCGGTCTGCCGCTGCTCAAAGAAACCGGCATCCAGGCCCTGCATCCGGTCGTAGACCGCCAGCCGCAGGTCGTGGCGGACCATCTGGGCCATGGAATCCAGGCAGTAATCGCTGATGCTTTGAAAAACTGCCAGGGCCAGGAAAGTACCCAGCACCGCCAGGCCGAACCACAAAAAAAGCCCCGGCTCGGCGTCAGCCCCCCGAGTACTGATCACATCCACCACCCAGCCAATGAGCACCAGAGGCAGCAGATCGAAAAGCCGGGCCAGGGCGTTGAGCCCCAGCCCCAGCCCCACCCGTTTCTTATATGGCAAGACAAAGGGGAAGATCCGCCAGAGATAGGTCCCCAGGGAAGCCGAATGATCGGCTGGCGGAGGATGATCGGGAGTTCGGTCGGTCTGCTGCTTATGGTGGGTGGAAGAAGTCACGTAATGAGTAAGATAAACCGTTGGCTGAGATGTGCGGGAGTTGCTTACCAGGCCCTGGTCATACCTGGCCCTGCCACGGACTGTCAATGACAAAACCATGACCAGAACAACTGGCCACGGGGTTGTGCATTGCCGGATGGCGCCATGATTGTTTGCCGCCAAGCCATAAGCGATCACAGGGCACCGCCGAAAGCGGCGATCGGGCCGGCTCACGCAGTGATGTAAGCATCGCCGCCGAGGCTCACCACAACCTGCGGCACCATGCGGGTGCTTACCATTTTGCCCCCGTGATCACTTACCTCAAGCCGGCCAGCCTGAACCCGATGACCTACTTTGATCTGTCATTTTCGGGTAAAACAGGGTATATAACAAACCATGGAACTGCAAAGCGTCGGCATCAAAGGTATCAGTTATCCCATCACCGTCCGGGAAAAATCCGGGGGCCTGCAGCCCACGGTGGCCTCCATCGATCTGCGGGCCAATCTCCCCCGCCAGTACCGGGACACCTGCGTGACCACCTTCATCGAGGTCCTGAATCGTTACCAGGAAGAGATGAGCAACCGGATCTTTCGCAAACTGCTGGCCGAGGTCAAGGAAAAGCTGCGGGCGGACTCGGCCCACGTGGAGATGACCTTCCCCTATTTCCTGGAAAAAAGAGCCCCGGTCAGCGGCACTCCCAGCCTGATGGAATACACCTGCCGCTTCACCGGCGGCATCGGCCCCGACGAGGACTTTCTGCTGACCGTAATGGTACCGGCCACCACCCTGTGCCCGTGCTCCCGGGAAATCAGTACCTGCGGGGCCCATAACCAGCGGGCGGAGATCACCCTCAGCGTCAAATACCGGGAGTTCATCTGGCTCGAGGATCTGATCAACATGGCCGACGCCGGCAGTTCCTGCGAGGTTTTTGCCCTGCTCAAGCGGCCCGATGAAAAATACGTCACCGAAGCGGCCTACCAAAACCCCATGTTCGTCGAAGATGTGGTCCGCAAGGTGGCGGAACTGGCCGCCCGGCATCCCGCCATCTCCTGGTTCGGGGTGGGCGCCGAAAGCTTCGAGTCCATCCACAAGCACAGCGCCTACGCCTACGTGGACAGCGACGACCTGTAGCCAAATCAGCAGGTCAAATGCAAGGCGGCGACGCCGGTCCGTCGCCGCCTCAGTTCATTCCAGGCCAGACAGGTTTCTAGAGTCCCTTTTTCTCGAACCAGCGGAAAATGAGCACGACCAGGACAATGACAACGGGAATGACCAGCCAGTGGTTGATCCCCAGCATTTGCGGCACGGTCACTTTGCCGAAATCACCCCAGGTGTAGACGGTCCGCATGAGCCAGGGATAGGCCTCGGCAAACAGGGCCGCCCCGGTGATCATCCCCAGGATTCCCCAGAAGGCGTCCACCCTGCCCTCACCCAGGGCCCCGGCGGAGGTGCCGGGACAATATCCCAGCAATCCCCATCCCAGGCCGAAAAGTATGCCGCCGATAATAACCGGTCCCGTTATCATGTCCTTGATGGACAACTCGGCCATCCCCAGGTCATAAAACAGATAAACGCCGACCATGCCGACCAGAATACTGGAACCCATGAATTTAATGATGGTCATGTCCTGCAGCCGCAGGGCGCCCAGTTGTTTTTCGTAACGGATTACCCGGGCCTTCTGGAGCAGAAAGCCGAACAGAAAGCCGGTGACCAGACCATATATTAATGTAGTCATGACTTGTCACCTCCATAAACGATGCGGGCCATGACAACTCCGGCCACGAAAAAACAGAGCAAAGCAACCAATCCACTGACAGCCAGTTGAAGCGAACCGCTCAACCCGTGACCACTGGGTCAGCCGTCCGCCAGTCTGGCGCCGAACATGGCCACCACCCCGCCGCAGAAAGCCACCACCCCGCGCTTTACCGGGGTATGACCAAAGCTGCGGGCCCACATATCAGGCACCGTCTGCCAGCGGAAAGTGCCCGAAGTCAGCGACGACACCAGGGAGCCCAGCAGGATGCCGAAAACGAACATCCATTGCCAGTCAATCTGGGGAACCACCCGGATGAAGTAATCCATCTCGGCCACCCGCTCCGGGCCAAACACCTGCTCTATCATCCCCGCCGTCCGCACAAAGGAAGTGGAGGCCCCGAAAAACTGGCCCACCAGCAGTACCGACAGCACCCCCAAAAGACCGGCCAGCCCGCCGGCCACATAAGGGTTCCAAGCACCGTTTGGTTTCATGATTGTTCCTCCTTATTCAGTTGCAACTCAAAGGCATAATAGGCACAGGCAAAAAGCCTGAGCCCCAACTCCCAACCAACCATGGTTACTCATGCTCCCTTCACAGGACCAGTTATGTCAAGGAAAAAGCAGTTATACCACGGCATTCAGGCAAACTGCTGGTAACGGCGCATGAAACGCCGGTCGACATAATCCTTGATCAGGAAGGCCGGGCGTCCGTTAAAAATCAGCCACCGCTTCTGGAAGACAGCGGTGTCATCACCCAGGTTGTAAATCAGGAGGTAGTCGCCCCCCGGGGAGAAGGCCCGCAATTCCCCGCCTTCTAGAGCCGCCAGCAGATTGTGGCGCAGCACCGGATTCTGCCGCACCGCATAAACTCCCACCTTGTCCAGGGGCTGCGGGGCGAAATGGATGCCGTCGCCGCCACCGAAAATTTGCGGATAATCGGGGCACTGCAGGTATTTGTTGACCAGCAGGCCGCCGTCGGGTCCCACCGGCAGGCCCGAATCGGCAAAAAGCAAGGACGGCACAATACCCTGGGCCAGAAAAATAAAATCCGCCGGGTAAGCGGCCCCGGATTCCAGCACCACCTTCCCGTCACGCACTTCCTGCACTACTGCTGGTTCCACCACCTCGATATGGCGCCGGGCCAGGGAAAGATGGATTTTCCGGTGTACCGCCCCGGGAGCCCGGCCCATGAGCCTGCTGCCGGCAAAGATCCGGATCCGTGGCCGCCGCAGGCCGGCATCCCGCAACAGCCGCCAGGTATTGCCGGCAATTTCCACCGCCGAAGGGCCGCCGCCGATCACGGCTATCCGGCTCTCCTCGTCGCCGGCCAGGGCGAGCAACTGCTGCCGGGCTTCCAGTAACCGCTCGATGGGTTTGACGGTATACACCGGCACCTTGTGGCCGCTGACCGGCAGATTACTGGGAACCTGGCTGCCGGTGTTGCAGGAAAGCACGTCATAGGCGATACTGGTGCCGTCTTCCAGATGCACCTTCCCCGCCGCCGGGTCGATGCGCACCACCTTCCCCAGGACAAAAGTTCCCCCCAGCTTTTCCACCTGCTGCCGGGTGGCGAAACGAATCCCTTCGGGCTCGTAGGTTCCGGCCAGCATCCCCGGCCCCATGCCCGAATAATAATGATATGGAGACGGCCCCACCACGGTCACCGCATGCCCGCGGCCAACAAAATCGCCGATGGCCGCCAGGGTCTCCATGTGGGCATGGCCGCCGCCCACCAGGACAAGTTTTTTTCCCATTTCAGCCCTCATCACCCCGGGTTGTCCTGGCCTGATCAAACTCCCGGGCCAGAAAGGCCAGATGCTCCTTTTCCTCGGCGGCCAGGCCCAGAAAAAGCTCCCGGGTAGCGGCCACTTCACTCTGGTGGGCCAGCCGCTGGTAAAGATCCTGGGCCTGGAATTCGAGTCCCATGGCCTGCTCCAGCACGGCGGCGGGATTGTCGGCGACAAATTCCGCCATGATCCGACCTCCTTCGATTACTCCCTGGTGCCCGCCGTCGTCCAGCAAGCGGCCGGTTTTTTCCTGATATTCCCGGCTCAGCCGCTCCTTGTGACCATCCTCCAGATCGGCCAGGCGCTGATAAAGCCGGCGCAGGGAAGAGTCCCCGCTGCGCTCGGCCAGGTTAAGATAAAAGCGCTGCAGCCCCTCTTCCATGGCAAAGGCCAGAGCGGCGGCCTCGTCATACTCGGCCCCCGACGGCAACAATTCCAGGCCGACGTCCTCGGGGCCGGCGGCCTGACCGCCTTCCCAGGCCTTGATCCCGCCGGCCAAATTGTACACCTCCTTGAACCCCTGCCCGTTTAAATACTGGGCTGCAGCCCGACTCCGGCCGCCCACGGCGCAGTAGACCAGCACCGGCTGTTGCGGGTTCAGCTCCCCCTGCCGCTCGGACAGCTCTTTCAGGGGGATCAGCCGCGCCCCCGGCAGATGACCCGCCTCGTACTCCCCGGGCTGGCGGACATCCAGCACCTGAAGATCGCCGGGGGCCCGGGAGTCCACAAGTTTACGCGCTTCAGCGGCACTCAGCGACGGAGTCCGGGAAAAAAGTTTTTTCCAGTTCATGGTCAACCTCACAAAAAACGGAGGTGGCTTCCACAACCACCTCCAGATGATCAATAATTACTTCCCGTTATCAACCGGCGACACGGAAATACAGAACCGCCATCGGCAGCTTGGCAAAAAGATCGGCGCAGGTCAAGCGAATCTGATCCTTTTCCGGGGTCGTCGACAACAATTCGCCGGTCAGCAGGTTCTGCCAGGAGCCGGCCATGTCTGCCGTTGCAACCAGCCTGGTATCCCCCCAGACCTCCGGGGCTATGCGCGGCATACCGCCACCGGCCCCGCCGGCGGCGAGATCATCTCCAGGCTCGGCCGACTGCCGCCGGGAAGACTCGATTTCCCCCGCCTCCAAGGCAGAAGCTTCCCCGGCCAGGGTGGCAAACCAGCGTCCGGAGGCCACCAGCAGACGATGATCCTCCCACTGGCGGATAAAGGCGCAGACATGGTCCTGACGCCCTCCCTCCACCACCAGGGGCAGATAACTTCCCTGGCGGAAAAGCTCCGGCAGCTGCCGCCGGAAACAGAGTAACCGATTGATCAGAAAAAGTTTCAACCGGCCGTCATAAAAATTGGCCAGCATCTCCTGCAATGCTTCCATGTCCGGCGCCTGCCCGGGCTCCGGCAGGGCCGCCAGCAACTGCTGCCGCCGGTGATAATCCACCGGCCGGCGGTTGTCCGGGTCCACCAGGGAAAAATCCCAGAGCTCGGTACCCTGGTAAAAATCGGGAACTCCCGGGCTGGTAAGCTTAAGCAGCACCTGAGCCAGGGAATTGAGCAGGCCGTAAGGGGTAAGGCGCCGGACCACGGGGATAAAATCGGCCAGAAAAGGATTGCCCCCGGTGCCATCGAGCACCTGTTCCACGAAACGGGCGGTGGCCTCCTCGTAGTCCGCATTCGGGTTGATCCAGGAGCTGTGGGTTTTGGCCTCGCGGATGGCCTTGAGCATGTACTCCTGCAAACGGGGGCGGTAATCGGCCGGGAAATCGGTCCCGGCCTCCGGGGGGGCATGGTCGTCGAGAGGCCAGGACCCCAGCAGGGTCTGGTAGAACAGGTACTCGTCGTTGGCGGCGGGGGCCTGGCGCCCGTTGACCCGGCTCTTGCGGGAACGGTTCTGGCGACGCCAGCGCCGCAGGTGCCGGACGAACAACTCCGGCACTTCGCTGATCACGTTGATCCGGGCCCGGACATCCTCGCTGCGTTTGTTGTCGTGGGTGGAAGTGGCCAGCATGGCCTGGGGCCAGCGCCGCAGCCGCTCCTGGGCGGCCCGGTGATAGCCCGCCGGACTCAGATAAAAACGCCGCGGATCACCGCCCACCTCGTTCAAGGAAATCAGCCGGTTGGCAATATAAAAGGTGGTGTCTTCCAGGGCCTTGGCCATGACCGGGGCCGTGTACTGCTGAAACTTGCGGATAAAACGGGCCCGCCGGGCCCTGAACAGGGTTGCCGCCGAGGGCTCGGCCCGTTCCGGCAAGTCCGGTTTGTGCAGCTCTTTGGCTTCCTCCTCAGGGTCTTTTGCCGCGCTTCCTTCCGGGGCCACGGTCGCCATGGGATCCACGGCCATGGGGTTAACGGCCATGGGGTTAACGGCTGGTCGGTTAACAGCTTCCGCCCCTCCGGCCCTGGATTCCGCACCGGCCGCAGGCGGCTGCCCACCCGGCTGTTCCAGGGGCCCGCCCAGCAAAATATCATGGATAAAATCATAAATGGTGGTGTCTATCACGGCTCCGCGCTTGCGGGCCTGGGCCACGGCCCAGGCCACGAAGCGCCGATCCTCGACACTGATTTCGTAAGGCGGGGCGGCATCGCCGACGACGCCAGGCTCCGTGCCCTCATGCTCGGGTCCGGTGGCGGTTTCCCGGGCCAAACCACCGCCGTTGGCCGGGACAATATAGGTGCGATACACCGGGAAACAGGCCGTCACCTCGATAAGCGCTTCCCGCAGGCCGTTTAAGGTAAAATCTCGAGTATGGCGATTGCCTTCGGCGATATCCTTGAGCAGCCGGGAAAGCACTGTCAGTTCGCTGGAAAGCTGACCGGTAACGATCATCTTCTTACGCTGATACAAAAGTTCGTCGAAATCCAGCCGCCGGCCGACGAAGCGATGATAAATACGACTTAAGACCGTCTCATGGTCGGGACGAACAAAGAGGCCATTGACCTGATTGGTGAAATCATAACCGGTGGTGCCGTGCACCTGCCAGCCCTGGGGCAGATATTCATAGGTGGCCAGGATTTTTTCCACCACCAGATAAATACCGCCGGTACTGTCGCCGGTGACCCCCGCCGGAGGCGAGTTCAGGTCGGCCAAGGGATAAGTGCCAGCCGGGGGGCTGGAGCCACCGGCCTGACCGGCACCGGGGGGTATACCACCGGCGGCCGCCTTAGCCGCCGCCTGGAGCCGGCTGAAATACGCCGCCGGATCACTGAGCCCGTCGGGGTGATCCACCCGCAGGCCGTCGATGCTGCCGGCGGCCACCAGTTCCAGGATCAGTCCGTGGGTGGCGGCAAAAACATCCTCCCGTTCGGCCTGCAGGCCGGCCAGGGAGTTGATGTCAAAGAAACGGCGGTAGTTGATCTCATCTCCGGCCACCACCCAGTGGGCCGGACGATAAACCTGCAGTTCCAGCAGATTATGCAGCCGCTGACCCCGAATAGCCGGGTCTGAAGGATGGTTGAAATACAAAACGCACTCTTTGAGCAAATCGGCGATCCGCGAGTCCCGCCGGCACAGTTCGGCCAGGCGCTGCTTGGTGATCTCCTTGTCCCGCCGCCGTTCCTGGCGCCGCCCGCTCTCCCGGCTTTCCCGCCCGGGCAGGTGGGCAAAAGCGGTGAGCAGGTTTTCCAGCTCCGCCAGACCGGGATCCTCGGGCGGCACCAGGCGGCGAAAGTCCTCCAGAAGGGGGGCCACCGCCGCCGGATAGGTGACGGGATCCAGGGGGAGTTGATGTTCGTAATAGGCGAAATGGAAGGTGCCCGCCTCGGGGATAAAGACCAGTTCGATCTCGCCATCGTCGAGCACCTTGCCGTAACGGTCGCCCAGCAGGGGCAGCAGCACCTTGCCGCGCAGGGTCTCGTGGGCCGGCCGCCAGTCAATGTCAAAGAAGTCGGCGTATTCGGCGGCCGGTCCGTTTTCCAGGACATCCTGCCACCAGGCGTTATCGGCCCCGCCGACTCCCATATGATTGGGAACGATATCAACGATCAGCCCCATATCATGGTCATGAAGGCGATTCACCAGACGGTCGAAGGCCGCCCGGTCCCCCAGCTCGGGGTTGAGCTGGCGGTGGTCGACGATGTCATAGCCATGCATACTGCCGCTGCGGGCCTTGAGCAAAGGCGAGGCATAACAGTGGCTGATCCCCAGGCGATGAAGATAGGGCACCAGGGCGGCGGCATCGTCGAAGGTGAAATCACGATTGAATTGCAATCGGTAAGTGGCCCGGGGGCGGGAACGGGACTGCGACGACATAATCGAACCTCCTGCGCATACTCGATCGATAGGCGCTGATTAACTTGGTATCCCTGCGGTCAGGACGCCGGTTATTTCAATTGTATCACAGACCAAATACCTATCGCCTCAGGCATCGGCCGCCAGGGCGGCGGCGCGGTCGGTCTGCTCCCAGGTGAATTCCGGCTCTTGGCGCCCAAAGTGGCCGAATGCGGCGGTACGTCGATAGATAGGCCGCAGGAGGTCCAGGTCGCGGATGATCGCATAAGGACACAGGTCGAAGCGGCGGCTTACAAGCTCGGTGAGCCGCCGTTCTGGCAACCGCCCGGTGCCGAAGGTCTCCACCGATATGGAGACCGGTTCCGCCACCCCAATGGCATAAGCGACCTGCACCTCGCAGCGCCGGGCCAAGCCGGCGGCGACCAGGTTTTTGGCGACGTAACGGCAGGCATAGGCTGCGGCCCGATCGACTTTTGAGGGGTCTTTGCCCGAGAAACAACCGCCGCCTACCCTGGCACTGGCCCCGTAGGCGTCCACCACCACTTTGCGTCCGGTCAATCCCGCATCCCCCTGAGGGCCGCCAATAACGAACCGGCCCGTGGGGTTGACCAGAAAGCGGGTGTCATCCTTGAGCCACTTTGCCGGCAGCACAGGGCGCACGATTTCCTCGATCACCGCCTCACGCACGGTTTGCAGCGCCGCCTCGGGGCGGTGCTGGGTAGAAAAGACAACGGTATTGATGGCCATCGGCCGATCACCCTCATAGCGGAAAGTGACCTGGCATTTGGCGTCCGGGCGCAACCAGGCAATGCGGCCGGCACGGCGCAGGGCGGCATGGCGCTGCATGAGTCGATGGGCGTAGAGAATCGGCGCCGGCATCAGCGCCTCGGTTTCATCGCAAGCGTAGCCAAACATCAGCCCCTGGTCGCCGGCTCCCTGCTGCCGGGGGTCTTCCTGGTTCACCCCGAGGGCGATGTCCAACCACTGTTTGCCCAGGGCGTT